>JACCTU010000113.1 GCA_013812235.1 Actinomycetota bacterium
GCCGACGACCTCGCCCGAGTACGGCGAGCGCACGTCGATCCACTCGCCGGTCTCGACCCACTCGCCGGCGACGAACAGCTTCCGTTCGGTTGCCGTCACAGCCATAGTTAAAGCGTATGCCTTTCGCCCCCCTAGACGTGCGCTACGCCCGCAGCGGTGACGTCAGCATCGCGTACCGCGTGATCGGCGAGGGGGACCGCGACCTCCTCTTCGTCCACGGCCTCGCAGGGAACCTCGAGGCCGAGGCCCAGGCGCCGGACTATGTGACGTTCTACGAGCGCCTCTCGCGGTTCTCGCGCATGATCAAATTCGACCGGCGCGGAACGGGGCTCTCCGATCGCGTTCGTGAGACGCCGTCGCTCGAGACGCGCATGGACGACGTGCGGGCCGTGCTCGACGCCGTCGGTGCTCACCGCGCGGCCCTCTTCGGGACCCACGAAGCCGCTGCGATCTGCATGCTCTTCGCGTCGTCGTATCCCGAGCGGACGTCAGGACTCGTTCTTTACAACCCAGTCGCAAAAGGGTCGTGGGGACCGGACTACCCCTGGGCGATGACGCTCGACGAGTCGCGGCGCCAGCTCGCCTATTTCGGGGAGTCGTGGGGGAGCCCGGAGTTCGTCGATGGGCTGGTCCGCGAGATGGCTCCGACGCGGAGCGACGACGATGAGTTCAAGGATCGCGTTCTCCGCAACCTGCGCCTCGGAGCGAGTCCGAGCTCTGCGCAGGCGATCGCGCGCATGGCGACGGAAATCGACATCCGTGACGTGCTGCCAGCCATCCGGGTCCCGACTCTGATCCTTGCGATGCCGGAGCATCGGGACGAGGCCAGATTCGTGGCCGACCGAATCCCCGACGCGCGCATGTTCGAGGTCGCAGGCCCCGATTTCTTCGTCACCTTGCTGGGCGACGACGCCTACGACGAAGTCGAACGCTTCGTTCGGGGCCTCGACGCCGAGACCGAGCCTGAAACGGTGCTCGCGACGATCCTGTTCACCGACATCGCCGACTCGACCAAGAAGCTCGCCGAGCTCGGCGACCGAGGATGGGCGGAACTCGTGTCCCGGCACCACTCGCTCGTGCGGCGGAATCTCGATGCGTTCCGTGGGACCGAGATAGACACCGCGGGGGACGGTTTCTTCGCCAGCTTCGAAGGTCCACTGCGTGCGATCCGCTGCGCCCGCGCAATCAGCGAATCCGTGCGCTCGCTCGGCGTCGAGGTGCGCGCCGGGCTCCACACGGGTGAGTGCGAGCGAGTCGACGGCAAGATCGGGGGTCTGGCCGTCAACATCGGAGCCCGTGTGGCCGCCGCGGCGACCCCCGGTGAGCTGCTCGTGTCGAGCACCGTCAAGGATCTCGTCGCGGGTTCCGCGGTCGCGTTCGAGGACCGCGGGACGCACGAGCTGAAGGGCGTTCCTGGCGAGTGGCGGCTCTACGCCGTGACGAGCGCCTAGGGCGTTCTCTCGAGCCGCTCGCCGAGCGCCTCGAGCACCTTGCGCTGGATCGCAGGCGACTGGTCGAGCATCCGCCGGAACGCGCGGTCGGTGATCACAAGCGCGCGTGTGGGCGAGACGGTCGTCACGCTCGCCGTGCGCGGGAGCTTCGTGATCAGCGAGATCTCCCCGAAGAAGTCGCCGTCGGAGAGCGTCCGGAGCTTCTTCTTCCCGCGCGTGACCTCGGCGGTGCCGGTGACGATCACGAAGAACTCTCGGCCCGCCGCGCCCTCGCGCGCGAGCTCCTTGCCCTCCTTGAAGTCGAGCTCGTCGGCGATCTTCCCGATCGCCTCGAGCTCGGCCCCCGAGCAGCGCGCAAAGAGCGGCACCTGCTTCAAGAGCTTCTGCTTCGCGTTCTTCCGCAACTCCACGACGCGAGTCTAAGCTTGTCCCATGGGCAAATGGAAGTCCGAGGCGCTGATCGTCGATGCCGTCCGCTCGCCGATCGGACGGAGAAACGGGGCGCTTTCGGGCATCCGGGGCGACGAGCTCGCCGGCCAGGTCATGAACGGGCTGGTCGAACGGGTTGGCCTCGAGCCTGCTGAGGTCGAGGACGTGCAGATGGGCTGCGTGACCCAGGTCGGGGAGCAGGGCTGGAACGTCGGCCGGATGGCGGTGCTCGTGGCGGGGTGGCCCGAGACCGTCGGCGGGACGACCGTCGACCGGCAGTGCGGCTCGTCGATGCAGACGAACTTCAACGCGGCCGGCGCGGTCTGGTCCGGCCAGCTCGACGTCGTCGTCTCCGCGGGGGTCGAGATGATGTCGCGCGTTCCGATGGGCTCGAACGGCGGCGATGTCTCGGACCGCCTCTACGAGCGGTGGCAGATCGTGCCGCAGGGGATCTCGGCCGAGGTGATCGCCGACGAGTGGAACATCTCGCGCGAGGAGCTCGACGAGTATTCCCTCGAGTCGCACCGGCGCGCGATCGCCGCGAGCGACGCGGGGAAGTTCGAGCGCGAGATCGTGCCGATCGAGCTCCCCGGCGAGCTGCAGCCGGCGGGCGCCGCCATCGCCACGACGACGTTCGCGGTCGACGAGACGCCTCGGCGCGACACGTCGGCCGAGAAGCTCGCTTCACTCGCGCCCGCGTTCCTGCCGGAGGGGAAGGTGACCGCCGGGAGCTCGAGCCAGATCTGCGACGGCACGGCCGCGGTCCTGATCGCGAGCGAGGCCGCCACCTCGCGGCTCAAGCTGGAGCCGCGCGGGCGCTTCGTCTCCTTCGGTCTCTCCGGCGTCGACCCGCACCGGATGCTCCACGGCAACCCCGAGGCGTGCGCCAAGGCGCTCGCGAAGGCGGGGCTGACCTGGGACGACATCGCCGCGGTCGAGGTGAACGAGGCGTTCGCATCGGTCGTCGTCCAGTTCATGCGCGACACCGGCCTGACCGAGCGGTGGGCGGACGTCAACCCGAACGGCGGCGGGATCTCGCTCGGCCATCCGCTCGGCGCAACCGGTGCCCGTGTGACGGCGACGCTGCTGAACGAGCTCGAGCGCCGTGACGCCCGTTACGGCGTCGCGTGCATGTGCATCGGGTTCGGCATGGCGATCGCCGGCGTGATCGAGCGCGTCTAGCCGGCGCTCGAGCCTGTGGACGAATTGTCTCGGTTGTTCAACGGGGACTGTCCCCGGGACTGTCCCCGAGCGAAGCGCCACGACCGTTCGAACGGTGCTCGTCCGTTATAGGATCGCCCGCCGTGGGTCGAGAGATCACCAGCGTCGGGGTCGTCGGCCTCGGGACGATGGGCGCGGGGATCGCGCAGATCGCCCTGCTGGCCGGGAGCGAGGTCGTCGGCCGCGAGGTCGGCGACGAGCTGAACGAGCGCGCGCGCGGCCGGATCGAGCACTTCCTCGGCCGTGCGGTCGAGAAGGGCAAGCTCGCTGCGGCGGAGCGTGACGCCGCCCTCGGGCGGCTCCGCACCACGACCGAGGTCGGGGAGCTCGCCGACTGCGACCTCGTGATCGAGGCGATCGTCGAAGAGCTGGACGCCAAGCGCGAGCTCTTCGCCGAGCTCGATCGCGTGTGCGCGCCCGACGCGATCCTCGCGACGAACACGTCGGCGCTCTCGGTCACCGAGATCGCGGAGGCAACGGAGCGGCCGGAGCGCGTGATCGGTATGCACTTCTTCAACCCCGCTCCGCTGCTCCCCCTCGTCGAGATTGTTCGCACCGGGCGGAGCAAAGAGTCGGCCGTCGACGCCGCCTACGCATGGGCGGAGCGCGCGGGCAAGCAGCCGGTCCGCTGCAACGACACGCCGGGCTTCATCGTCAACCGGATCCTCATCCCGCTGCTCAACGATTGCGTGAGCGTGCTCGACGGGGCGGGGGTGAGCCCCGAAGACCTCGACAAGGCGATGACGAATGGTGCCGGCTGGCCGATGGGGCCGTGCGCGCTCATCGACCTGATCGGGATCGACATCCACGTCCACGCCTCCGAGGCACTGTGGGGCAAGCTCGGCGAGCCGCGGATGGGCCCGCCGGAGCGGCTCGTCGCGATGCAGGCGGACGGGAAGCTCGGCCGCAAGAGCGGCGAAGGCTTCTACCGGTACGAATAACGTCCGAGGTCGGGGCTACGGTCGAAGGCATGGAAGGAGAGGCCGAGACCGGACAGAATCGGACCCGCATGACGCGGCAGGCACGCACGGAGCGCACGGAGCGAATCCTGATCGCGCGGCTCGAGGAGCTTGCGCGCGCGCTCGAGCGCTCGGGTGCTTCGCCCAAGTCGGTCGGTCGCCTGCTGGAGTCTGCGTCGGTGGCGACGATCAACGCGATCGCGCTCAACCTCCTCAGCGAGGAAGCGGCGAACGAGATCTGGAGCGGCGCTGCCAAGCGCCATCCCGAGCTGTCGTTACGCAGGGCCGCTTAAGCACCCCTTCCACGATGAAGCGCTGTGCCGCCGGGCCGCGCTGGGCGGCGCGATGCAGCGTCCTCAGTCGCGTCCGTATCCACGGATACGAACACTCCCTGCGTCCTTGCCTCGCACCACCCATCGCACCCCGGCGACGAGATCTCATCGTGAAAGAGGTGCTAGGCGCGCCCAGACGTTGTCGACGAGCCGCGAGACCCGCGGATCGTCGATCGAGGCCGCGAAGTTCAGGACGCCCGCGGCGAAGACCTTCGCCCCCGCCGGCGTCTCGTAGTACGTCATCTCGGCGGAGCGGCCGGCGCCCATCAGGTCCTTGATCTCCGCGAGCAGCGTCGTGCCCGGGGGCGACGCGGCGCTCCGCGCGTCGAGCTCGATCCCGTAGCGGCCGAACGACGAGCCGTTCTCGAGGCCGGTTCCCTCGAACACCCACCGCGCGCTGTCGGCGCCCCGCACGACGAACGGGCCTTGGCGCTGCCCGTAGTCCGAGGCGACGTACTGCACGCCGACGAGCGCGGACTCCGGTTTCCCGAGGTCGCGCCAGAGCTTCTCGCGCACGAGCCTGCGCCCGTCGCGGCGAACGCGGCAGAAGAAGTTGTTGGCCGAGAGGAAGAGGAGGCTGCCGCCGAGCGCGCGGTAACGCTCGACGATCTCGAGCCCTCGCGACGTCACGTACTCCGCGTGCCCGGGGAAGACGACGAGGTCGTACGCTCGCCGCAGGCGGTCGCCCGTGCCTGCGCCCTCGACGTCGTCGTCGGACAGGAAGTCGACCTGCTTGCCGGTGCGGTTCAGCCACGCGACGAACGCGAGGTCCCAGTCGCGGAAGCGAAATGGCACGCCGAAGTCGAGGAAGGGACGCGAGATGTCGACGCTGCGTGTGCTCGAGCTGACGTACCAGCTGTCGCCCCAGCCGTCGCCGTCCGCGTCGTGGAAGTTGTACGCCTGCCACGTGTTCGTGGAGAGGACAACCGCGACGCGGTGCTCACCCAGCGTGCGGGGACGCAGGATGAACGGGGCGTAGCCGACGTTGCCGTCGTCAGCTCGTGCTCGGACGAAGTAGAGACCGCTGCGCCACTCTCCGGCACGCAGGAAGCGCAGACGCGACGGCGCGTCACGGTGCGCGCGCCAATCGACGTGCGCCGGAGGTGTCACGGCGACGCCGTTCGTGCGCAGGTCGCGCTCGACAAAACGCTCCGGCCCCGCGTAGTGGAAGACCTGGACCTCGAGCGAGGGCGAGTCGCTGGCGATCTGCAGGTCGGTCGGCTCGCCGGGTGCGTAGCCCGTCTTCGTCAAGGCGACCTCGACCCCGAGGACGCGGACGACCGGCGCGGTCACCTTGCCGCCCGGCCGGTGCACGCCGTAGGTCCTCCGCCGGCCACCTGCGCTCACGACGGCGCGCACCTGGTACGTCCGCGGCTGGAGGTCGCGGGGCGGGCGCCACGCGACCGCGTGCGCACCGGCTGGGAAGGTGCGTTCGGCCGTCCACACGACTTCGGCGAGCGGCTTGCCGACCCGGATCGTGTCGGTCCGGACGACCTCGAGGCGCACCCGCGCCCGGCCGGTGAGCGAGAAGCGGATCAGCGCGCTGCGCCGTGCTGTCCGCCGCGGGTTGATCGTGGTCAGACGCGGCCCGTCGCCGGCGAACGGCCGTCCCCCGTTCGAGGCGCGCAGGCCGCGGAGCTCGGGCACCGGCGTGGCAGCCCGGGAGGCCGCCGGGAGGCCGAGCGCGGCCGCGACCGCCTGCAGGAACTGCCTCCGTCGCATCGACCCGCCATACCGTAGCGCCGCCGGAGGGTGGCCCTAACGATTTCCATACTTTACGATCAGCTTGCGCATATCTCCGGGCTCGATACTCCAGCCATGCGGCGCCTCGTCGTCTTCACGACCCTGCTCGCCCTCGCGCTCCCAGCTGCGACATCGGCGTCCGTCCGGGCGCCGGGCGACGGCACCCTTTCAGTCC
Source organism: Actinomycetota bacterium (assembly GCA_013812235.1). GTDB lineage: Bacteria > Actinomycetota > Thermoleophilia > Gaiellales > Gaiellaceae > JACCTU01. Next base: position 6,311 of record JACCTU010000113.1, read on the forward strand.
GCGATCTGGACGGGTCGATCAAGGTCTTGGCGAAGGGCGGGGTGATCGGCCGCTGCAGTCAGTGCGTCCTCATCCTGGACGAGTGGAAGACCGACGAGATCCTTCCGGTCGTGACAGGCACCAGGGGGACCGACCTCGACGAAGACGGCTCGAAGGAACGCTTCGCGGGCAAGGACCTCCGCTGGAAGGTGATGGGCGGGTCCTTCAGCATGATCGTCCGCAACGGCGACGACGTCGACCTCTCCCTGGTCGGCAAAGGCAGCGTCCGCTGGATCCGGGGAACGAACGGCTCCTACGTGCTGAACGGCGGTGATCCGCAATTCGTGCTCCTGACCTCACCACCGAGCTTTCAGCTGAACCCGGTCGCACCCAACCCGTAGTGGCGTCCCAGACGCAGACCGTCCTGGTGGTCGAGGACGAGTCCTCGATCGCGTCCTTCGTCTCGCTCTACCTGAAGAACGCCGGCTACACCGTGCGCACGGCCGCGAACGGCACGGAGGCGCTCACCCAGGCCGCGAAGGGCGACCTGACGCTGATCATCCTCGACCTGATGCTTCCCGACATCGACGGGATCGAGGTCTGCCGCCGCATCCGCAAGAGCTCCGACGTGCCGATCCTGATGCTCACGGCGCGCGATGAGGATGTCGACAAGATCATCGGGCTCGAGGTCGGCGCGGACGACTATCTGACGAAGCCGTTCAACCCGCGCGAGCTCGTTGCCCGCGTGAAGTCGATCCTGCGCCGCGCGACACCGGACCGCCGCGAGAAGGAGAGCGCACAGCTCCAGCACGGCGACCTGAAGATCGACGCCGGCCGGCGCGAGGTTCGCGTGGGTGAGGAGGAGATCCAACTCGCCCCGAAGGAGTTCGACTTGCTCTGGGAGCTCCTCGACCACAAGGGCCTGGTGCTGACCCGCGACCAGCTGCTCGAGCGGGTCTGGGGGTACACGTTCGCAGGGGATACGCGGACGGTCGACGTCCACGTGCGCCAGCTCCGGCGGAAACTGGGCGACGCGTCACCGATCGTGACCGTCTGGGGCGTCGGCTACAAGGTCTCGCCCGCCCGCGACGCCGCCTGAGCCCCCGGCCCGACCAGGAGCTGTGCCGCCGGGCCGCGCTGGGCACCGCGATGCTGCGTCCTTGCCTCGCACCACCCATCGCACCCCGGCGACGAGCCCTGGTCAGACCGGGGGCTCCGCCCCTACCCTTAGAACCGGCATGTTCCGGTCGCTTCGCTTCAGGCTCCCTGCCCTCTTCCTCGCAGGGATCGCGCTCGCGCTCCTGATTGCGTCCGCGGTTGCGCTCCGGCTCTTTCAGGACTATGCGCGGCAGCAGTCGGTGCGGGAGCTGCAGCGCGAGGCGGCGGGCCTGACCGAGCTCTTCGGGCAACAGATTGCGACAGAGGCGCAGCCCTACGCGCCGCGGGCACTCGAGAAGACCACGGGCGACCGGATCTACTACTCCGGCCTGCCGCTCTTCCCGGGGGAGAACTCCGGCTTCCGTCAGCTCCCCCTTAACATCGTCGACGTCAACGCGCTCCCGGCCGGGCGCGGCACCGTGTTCGAGTTCACCCCGGCCGACGACGACCGGCGCTACCTCGCCGTCGCGCGCCCGTTCGAGGAGAACAACGTGCGGTTCGGGGTCTTCGCGGTCGCGAAACCGCGCGCCGAGCTGCAGGCGCAGTGGGTGACGCTCCTCCAGCGTCTGGCGTTCGGCATCGTCGGCGGCCTGCTCGTCGCGGCGGGCCTCGCCTTCTACCTGTCGCGACGGATCTCCGGGCCGATGCGCCAACTCGCCGGCGCGGCCGACCAGATCGCGGAGGGCCGCTACGAGGTCGACATCCCCGACGTTCCGTCGGGCGACGAGATCGGGCACCTCGCCGACCGCTTCCGCGAGATGGCCGCGCGACTCGCCGAGGCCGACGAGCGCGAGCGCAGCTTCCTGATGTCGGTCTCGCACGAGCTCCGCACCCCGCTGACAGCGATCCGCGGCCACGTCGACGCTCTGCGCGAGGGCGTCGTCGAGGATCCCGAGCTCCGCAGCGCGTCGCTCGACGTGATCGCGCTCGAGGCCGACAGGCTGTCGCGGCTGGTCGGTGACATCCTCGACCTCGCCAAGCTGGACGCGCACCGCTTCACGCTGCTGCAGGAAGAGGTCGACATGCAAGCGCTCTGCGAGCGGGCGTACACGGCGTTCAGCGAAGAGGCCCGCCGACGTGCGATCGACTACCGGCGCGACGTCGAGGCACACCCGGTGATCGTCACAGACGGCGATCGCGTGCTGCAGATCATCTCGAACCTCCTGCAGAACGCGTTCCGGTGGACGCCCGACGGAGGACGGATCGGGCTGAGCCTCGAGCACGCGAACGGCAACGTCCGCGTTGCGGTCGACGACACGGGGCCGGGGATCACCCAGGACGAGCGGGAGCGGATCTTCCGGCCGTTCGTCTCGCAGGACGGTGCGGGCGGGACGGGCCTCGGCCTCGCGATCGCGCGTGAGCTCGCGGCCGCGCTCGGCGGGCGAATCGACCTCGAGAGCGAGCCGGGGCGCGGAAGCCGGTTCCTGCTCGTGCTCCCGAGTTAGACGCTGCTACTCGCCGCTGGCGGGGCGGCGCTCTTCGATGCGGTACACGACCGCACCGGCGCCCGTCTGCAGATGCTGCTCGAGCCGCGCGAGGCGTTCGTCGACGCCTCTCCACCCGGACGTGAGGAGGTCGACGAGAAGCCCGAGGTCGTCGACGCGCGCATGTCGCTCGGCAAGGACGTCGCCCTCGAGCCGCTCGAGGCGGCGGAGTAGCTGGTTCATCAGGCCGCGCACCTCGGCGAGCTGGCGACCGACCGGGCGCGCCTCGGACGCGACGCCTTCCTTGACGGCCTCGCCGACCTTCGCCGGCAGAGTCGCTTCGAGCTCTGCCGCCGCCGCCGCGAGGTCTTCGAGACCTTTCCGCGCGCGCTCCAGCGCCGCCTCGACACCGGCCGCGTCGGTGCGACCCTCGGCCGCCTCTGCGAGACGCTGCCGCACGCGCTCGATCGCGTCCTGATCCATCAGGGACAAGACTACCCTGGCCGTCGGATGCGAACCACGGAGCTGGACTACGAGCTGCCGCCGGAGCTGATCGCCCAGCGGCCGCTCGAGCGCCGCGACGAGTCCAGGCTCCTGGTGTTCGACCGGGCGAGCGGCGACGTGCGCCATCGGCGCTTCGGCGAGCTGCCAGAGGAGCTGCTCGGCGAGCTCCTCGTCGTCAACGACACGCGCGTCGTGCCGGCACGCATCCCGATCGCGCAGCCCAGGGGGCAGGTGCTGCTGCTCGAACGGCTCGAAGACGGGCTCTGGGAGGGGCTCGCCCGGCCGACGAAGCGCCTCCGCGCGGGGAGGCGCTACGGCCCGGTGGAGCTCGTCGAGCACCTGGGCGAGGGCCGCTGGCGGCTGCGTCTCGACGGCGAGCCGGCCGGCGAGGTCCCGTTGCCGCCGTACATTCGCGTCCCGCTCGAGGATCCCGAGCGCTACCAGACGGTCTACGCGCGAGACCCCGGATCGGCAGCGGCGCCGACCGCCGGCCTGCACTTCACCCCGGAGCTGCTCGCCGCGCTCGACGTCGAGCGCGTGACGCTGCACGTCGGGCTCGACACGTTCCGCCCGGTCGCGGTCGACACCCTCGAGGAGCACGCGCTGCACGGCGAGCGCTACGACGTGCGGCCGGCGGCGTGGGAGCGAATCCGCGCAGCCGATCGCGTGCTCGCGGTCGGCACGACGTCGGTCCGCGTCCTCGAGACGGTTGCGCGGGGAGGCCTGCTCGCCGGTCGGACGTCGCTCTTCGTCACGCCGGGCTTCGAGTTCCGGCGCGTGGACGCGCTGCTGACGAACTTCCACCTGCCGCGCTCGACGCTGCTCGCGCTCGTGATGGCGTTCGCCGGCGTGGAGCAGACGCGCGAGCTCTACCGGCTCGCGGTGGAAGAGCGGTACCGCTTCTACTCGTTCGGCGATGCGATGCTCGTCCTCTAGTGACATGTCCAGCGCATGTGATAATGTTCTACACATGTCGAAGATGATCCAGATCCGCAACGTTCCGGACGTACTGCACAGGCGGCTCAAGTCCCGCGCGGCCGAGGAGGGACTGACGCTGTCGGACTATCTCCTTCGCATGGCCGAACGCGAGGCGGGTCGACCGACCATCGCGGAGCTCACTGAGAGAATCCGGCAGCGCGGGCGTGTCCGCACCGACGTCTCTGCGGGCGAGATCGTCCGTCAGCTGCGCGACGCTGCCGAGTGATCGTTCTCGACAGTTCCGCGGCTGTCGACTATCTCGTCAGGTTGCGGTCCGGGGACTGGGTGGCGGAACAGATCCTCCGCGACGACGACCTTCACGCACCGCACTTGTTCGATGTCGAGGTCGTGAACGTCCTACGCCGACTTGCTCGTTCGCATCTCGTTCCGGTCAGGGAGTGTCGCGAGGCGGTCGAGGATCTTCTTGCGCTCGATCTCGCGCGGTACCCGCACGGACCCTTCCTCGCGCGCATCTGGGAACTTCGAAACGGGCTCACCGCCTACGACGCCGCTTTCGTCGCACTCTCGGAGGCGCTCGACGCCACGCTCGTGACCACCGACGTTCGTCTTGCGCGTACGGCGCGTCGCTTCGTTCGCGTGGCAGTCCCGGCATGAGTTTCAGTGTCGCAGCAACGGACGGCGCGGCACGCGCCGGCGTGCTGCACACCGCGCACGGCGACGTGCCGACACCCGCGTTCATGCCGGTCGGGACGAAAGCGACCGTCAAGAGCCTCCACCCGGACGAGCTGCGCGCGCTCGGCGCCTCGATCGTCCTCGGCAACACCTACCACCTGCACTTCCGTCCCGGCGAGGACGTGATCGCGGAGCTCGGCGGCCTGCACGCGTTCATGGGTTGGGACGGACCGCTTCTGACCGACTCCGGCGGCTTCCAGGTCTTCTCGCTCCGCGAGACGCTGCTCCGTGTCGACGACGACGCCGTCACGTTCCGCTCGGTCTACGATGGTGAGGCTGCGCGACTGACGCCGGAGGACGCCGCGGAGATCCAGCGCGCGCTCGGCTCCGACGTCGCGATGTGCCTCGACGTCGTCCTGCCGCCCGGCGCGCCGCGTGCGGAGCTCGAGCAAGCGGTGCGCCGCACGACGGAGTGGGCGCGACGGCAGCGGAACGCGCCGCGTGCGCCGGGCCAGCTCCGTTTCGGGATCGCGCAGGGCGGCGTCGATCCGGAACTGCGACGTCGCTCGATCGAGGAGATCGTCGAGCTCGAGTTCGACGGCAACGCGATCGGTGGGCTCGCGATCGGCGAGTCGCGCGAGCAGATGTTCGAGACGACGGCGTGGGCCACCGACCTGCTCACGTCCGACAAGCCGCGCTATTTCATGGGCATCGGCGACCCGGAGGGCGTGCTCGAGGTGATCGCCCGCGGTGTCGACATGTTCGACTGCGTGCTCCCGACGCGCACGGCGCGCACCGGGAGCGCGCTGACGTGGGAGGGGCGGCTGAACCTGCGGAACGCCCGCTTCACCCGCGACCCCGGTCCGCTGGACGAGAGCTGCACCTGTCCGGCGTGCGAGCGCTTCTCGCGCGCGTACATCCGCCATCTCGTCAACCAGCAGGAGCTGCTCGGCCTACGGCTCCTCAGCCTTCATAATCTTCGGTTCCTGATCGACCTGACCGCGGGGGCTCGTGCGGCGATCGAGCGGGGCGAGTTCGCCGCCTACCGCACGGACGCGCTCGACCGGCTCGCGGCGGGGCCCGCAACGAAAGGCCACTGAATGGAGTTCCTTCCGCTCGTCGTTCTCGCCGTCCTCTTCTGGGTCCTCATCATCCGACCGCAACGCCGCCGCGCGCAGCGCCAAGGTCAGCTGATCGAGGGCCTCGAGCGTGGCCAGGAAGTCGTGACAGCCGGCGGCCTCTACGGCCGGATCGACCACGTCGACGACGACCACATTCGGCTGGAAATCGCCCCGGAGACGTTCGTGAAGGTCGACAAGCGGGCCGTCTCCCAGCTCGCTCCGGGAAGCGCTCAGCCTGTGGATCCCCGCTAACCTGAGCGCGGCTTGAACACCCGCCGGTCGTACCTCGTCCTCGTTTCGCTGATCGTCCTCGCCCTCGTCGGCGTGGGCCTGATTGCGCTGCCGCAGTCGCCCTTCTACAAGAAACCGGTGCTCGGCCTCGACCTTCAGGGCGGTCTCCAGGTCGTGCTGAAGGCGGATCCGCCGCCCGGCCGGCCGCTCACAGAGAACGACCTCAAGCGCTCCGAGACGATCATCCGCAACCGAATCGACAAGCTGGGCGTCTCCGAGCCGATCGTCGCGCGGCAGGGCGAGAACCAGATCTCGGTGATGCTCGCGGGCGTCACCGACGTCAACCGCGCCCGCGAGTTGATCGGCAAGACTGCGCAGCTCGAGTTCTACGACCTCCAGGGCGACCTCGTGCCGCCGTCGATCTCGCGGGGTACCCCGATCCCGACCGAGCAGCTCTACAACCTGCTCGTCGGCCAGCAGTCGTCGATCCAGGAGGGCGGGGGCAAGGAGTGGCGCGTCTTCGACGTGAAGACGAAGAAGGTGATCGCCGGCATCTTCCCGACGAAGGCGGCCGCGGAGAACAGCAAGAAGTTCAAGGAGGGCGGGGAGGACGTCCGCGCGCTCGGGGTGCCGAAGAACCGGATCGTCATCACCTGCAGCGCAGCGTCGGCCGTGGTCTGCCCGCCGGGCTCGGGTGCTCCGGTTCCCGGCGTGACCTACTACTACCTCTTCAAGTACCAGCCGCTGAACGCGGAGAAGCCGATTCCCGAGATGAAGGGAATCGACCTCAAGCTCTCCGGTACCCGCAGCGACTTCGACACGACGACCGGCGAGCCGATCGTGCTCATGCAGTTCACGAAGGACGGGACAAAGAAGTTCGGCGAGATCACGCGCGAGCTCGCGCTGCGCGGCAAGCGCGTCAGCTTCGGCGGGCAAGACCAGTTCCAGAACTTCGCGATCGTGCTCGACAACGAGATCCGCTCGTGGCCGTCGATCGACTTCAACGAGAACCCGAACGGGATCACCGGCTCGAACGGCGCGCAGATTACCGGCATGGCCGGGGTGAACGAGGCGAAGGACCTCGCGATCGTGCTCCAGACCGGGGCGCTCCCCGTCAAGTTCGTAACGCTCGAGGAGACGCAGATCTCCGCGACGCTCGGCGAGGACTCGCTGCGGCAGGCATGGCAGGCTGCGATCGCGGGACTGATCCTCGTCGCGCTCTTCCTGCTCGTCTTCTACCGTTTCCTCGGCTTGATCGCCGTGCTCGGCCTCGGGATCTACGCGGCGCTGCTCTACGGCGCGGTCCTGCTCTTCGACGTGACGCTGACGCTGCCGGGCTTCGCAGGGATGATCCTCACGATCGGCGTCGCGGCCGACGCGAACATTGTCGTCTTTGAACGCATCAAGGAAGAGTCGCGCGAGGGCAAATCAGTGCGCGCGGCGATCGCCTCGGGCTACGGCAAGGGCCTGTCGACGATCATCGACGCCAACGTGGTCACTGCGATCACGGCGCTCGTCCTCTTCTCGCTCGCGACCGCGGGCGTCAAGGGCTTCGCGCTGATGCTGCTGATCGGTACCGCGATGTCCGTCGTGACCGCGGTCTTCGCGACGCGCGCGATGCTCGGGCTGCTCGCCGGCTTTCGCTGGTTCGACAGCCCAGCGTTCATGGGCGCGACCGGCGCGAAGATCCCGAGCTGGATCCGCCACGACTACGTCGGCAAGCGGAAGATCTGGTTCGCGGTCTCCGGGGCGATCATGGCAATCTCGATCGGGTCGCTGCTGCTCCAAAACCTCAACCTCGGGATCGACTTCCGGGGCGGTACTGAGCTGACGATCCAGACTGCGCAGCCGGTCGCGCTCGAGGAGGTTCGCGCGCAGGCCGCGCAAATCGGACAGGAGGGCGCGACGATCCAGGGCGTCGGCTCCGAGATCGGCAACCAGCAATACCGCGAGTTCCAGATGCGCACCCAGGCCCTGACGCCGGCCGAGCAGCAGTCGCTGACCACGTCGATCAAGAACGAGTTCGACGCCGAGACGAGCTCGACCACCGTTTCCGCGAGCTTTGGCAGCCAGATCGCACGCAGCGCGATGTGGGCGGTCGTGTTCTCGCTGCTCCTCGTCGTCGGCTACATCTGGATCCGTTTCCAGTGGAAGTTCGCGGTCGCGACTATCGTCGCGCTCCTGCACGACGTGCTGATCGCGATCGGGATCTACTCGCTCTTCGGGCTGGAGGTCTCGACCGCCACCGTGGCCGCGATCTTGACCGTTCTCGGCTACTCGATCTACGACTCGATCATCATCCTCGACCGCGTTCGCGAGAACATTCCGCTGATGCGCCGCGCGTCGTTCCGCGAGATCGGCAACGTGTCGCTGTGGGAGACGATCCGTCGCTCGCTGGCGACGACGTTCATCACCCTGCTGCCGATCGGCGCGCTGTACTTCTTCGGCGGCGACACCCTCAAGGACTTCGCGTTCGCGCTCCTCGTCGGGATCGGGTCCGGTGCGTACTCGTCGATCTTCCTCGCGGTGCCGCTGCTCTCATGGTTGAAGGAGCGCGAGCCGGAGTACGCAAAGCGCATGGCGGCCGATGTGCCCGAGGACGACCTCGTCGTCGCGCAAGAGGCGATGCACGCGGCCGCCGAGGAACCTGTCCCGGAAATCCCACTGCTTGCTCCGACGGACCACGCGGACCGCGACGGCGACGCGGCGAAGCGCGAACGCCGGCGTCAACGGCGGAAGACGCGACCCCATGGCCGAGCCCGTTAGCTCCGCGCGGAATCTCGTCGAGGCGCTCGTCGGATGGGCGCGCGACGAGAGCGGCCGGGTGGGCGAGCGCGCCTCCGAGAACATGAGCGCGCTTCTTCGCGAACTCGGTTTCGTGACGCAGAGCGAGCACGAAGACCTGGAGCTGCGCGTCGCCCAGCTCGAGCACCGGATCCGCTTGCTGGAGAACGCAGGAAATGCTGTCGCATTTCCTGCGGATAAATCAGAGGCACGCAGCGTGGAAACCACGCCCTCCGCCGTGTTGCCGGACGACGCGTCGGTCTGACGTACTCTCTCGGGGAAAATGCGTGAGCATTTTTTCCGATGACGACGACCCGGAACCTCGGCCGACTCTCTGAGATCGCGCAGGTCGCGGTCCGGCACGGCTTCGGCTACTTCTTCGAGCGCCACAAGCTGACCGACCTGCTCCCTTGGGGGGAGCGTTCACCCGACCTCGAGGATCGCTCGGCGCGCGGCGTCCGCCTCCGCGAGCTGCTCGACGAGCTCGGCCCGACCTTCGTCAAGTTCGGGCAGCTGCTCTCGACACGCCCCGACGTCGTGCCGCCGGACATCATCGCCGAGCTCCGCGGCCTCCAGGACGACGTTCGGCCCGTGCCGTTTCCCGCGGTGCGTGAGCTGGTCGAGAGCGAGCTCGGGCTCGAAATCGAGAAGCTCTTCGTGGAGTTCGAGGAACGGCCGATCGCGGCGGCGTCGATCGGCCAGGTGCACCGTGCGGTGCTCCCGAACGGCGATCCCGTCGCGGTCAAGGTGCAGCGGCCGGACGCTCCGCGCCAGATCGAGGCCGACCTTGCGCTTCTCTATCAGGCCGCCCGGGTGATCAGGGAGCGGGTGCGCGCGCTCGACTTCATCGACGCGCGCGAGCTCGTCGACGAGTTTGCGCAGCAGATCCGCGGCGAGCTGGACTACACACGCGAGGGCCGGAACGCGGAAAAGTTCCGGCGGAACTTCCGCAACGATGAGCGCGTCAGCGTGCCGAAGGTCTACTGGAGCTATTCGCGGCACCGCGTTTTGACGCTCGAGTTCATCGACGGCGTGCAACTCGTCGACCTGCCGCTCGAGACGCCGCTCGAGCGCCGTCGCCAGGTCGCGCACACGATGACCGACGCGTGGATGGCGATGATCTTCCGCCACGGCTTTTTCCACGGCGACCCGCATCCCGCGAACATCCTCGTGCTCCCCGACGGCGCGATCGGGCTCGTCGACTTCGGCGCCGTCGGCCGCCTGACGGACGAGGACATGACGAAGCTGACGCGGCTGTTCATCGACGTGGCGCAGGAGCGTGTCGACGCGCTTCCGCGGCGACTCGGCGACCTCGGCGTGCGCTATCCGCCCGACCGCGAGGACGACTTCCGCGCGCGGCTCAACGATCTCTACTACCGCTACTACGGTGCGAGCCTCGCGGAGATCGACCCGCTCGAGGTGATCCGCGAGACGTTCGACCTCATCTACTCGATGAACCTGCACCTGCCGTCGCGCTACCTGCTGCTCGACCGATCGATCGCGACGCTCGCCTCGGTCGGCGTCGAGCTCTACCCGGACTTCAACGTCTTCGAAGTCGCGAAGCCGTACGCGCGCGCCATGCTCGTCGAGCGCTTCACGCCTGACCGGATCGCGAGCCGCGCACGTCGCGAAGGCCTTCGCATGGGTGAGATGGCGCTCGACCTGCCGTACCAGCTGCACGACGTGCTCGAGGAGATGCGGGACGGCCAGCTCGAGGTCGGCTTCGTCCATAAGGGGCTCGACGAGTTCATGCACCGGATCGACGTCGTCTTCAACCGGCTCGTGATCGCGCTCGTGGTGACCGGTGGACTGATCGGCTCGAGTCTGATCGGGATCTTCGCGGAGACCGGGCCGAAGTTCCTGGGCCTCAACCTGGTCTCAGTGGTCGGCTTCCTCCTCTCGGCGGTGCTCGGCGCCTGGCTCTTCTGGGGCGTCATCCGGAGCGGCCGGCTCTAGCAACCAGCGGAGCAGCTCGGCGTTCACGCGCTCCGGCGCCTCGTTCTGCACGTAGTGCCCCGCCTCGTCGATTGGCACGATCTCGACGTTCGGCGCGTGCGGGCGCAGCCGCTCGGGATCGGCGAAGCTTGGGGCGAGGAAGCGGTCGCGCATGCCCCAGAGGACGAGCGTCGGCGCCTGGATCGGTCCGCCGAGGCCGGCGCCGCGGCCGAGCAGGGCGTTCCTGAACGCGGTCCGGTAATAGGCGAGCGGACCCTTGAGCTTGCTCGGCTCGTCGAACGCTGCGCGGTAGTGCTCGAGCTCGTCGTCCGTCCACGCAGTGCGCACGTGCGAGCCGCCGCGGAGGGCGCGCACGATCTTGGCGCCGCGGTCCTTCGAGAGCTGCCGCTCGGGGTACCACGGGATCTGGAACTGGAAGATGTAGCGCGAGCGCTTACGCTGCTCGCCGCTCGCGAGCATCTCCTCGCGCAGGAGACGGGGATGCGGCGCGTTCATCACGACGAGCCGCTCGACGCGCTGCGGGTGCAGGTGCGCGGCCGCCCACGCGGCGACGCCGCCCCAATCGTGGCCGACGACCGTCGCGCTCTCTCGGCCGAGCGCCTCGATCAATCCGGCTGCGTCGTTGCCGAGCGTGCGCAGGTCGTACGGGCCGCGCGACTCGGTGCCGTCGTAGCCGCGCATGTTCGGCGCGATTGCGCGATAGCCGGCCTGCGCCAGCGCGGGCAGCTGATGCCGCCAGGAGCGCGCGAGCTCGGGGAATCCGTGCATGAGCAGGACGAGTGGGCCGTCTTCCGGTCCCTCGGCCAGCGCCTCGAAGCGGATCCCGTTCGCGTGCAGGATCACGGCAGCTCCAAGTGCTCGACGGCGCCGCTCGTGGTCAGGCCCGGCTGTGGGCCGCCCGCGATCGCGTACACGGTGCGCCCGGTTGCGACGACGCCGAGCCCGTGGCGCGGGGTAGGGAGGTCGGGAAGCCTCCGCCAGCGCCTGCTCTTCGTGTCGAAGGCGTAGACGCTCGCAATCGTGCCGCCGGGCGCCTCGCCGCCGATCGAGACGATCGTGCGCCCGACCGCAGTCGCGGCGGTTCCGCCGCGCGCGACCGGAACCGGGCGAAGGCGCGTCCAGCGTGGTGCGCCCGGCTTCCAGCTCTCGAGTGTGCGCAGGTTCGTGTCGAGGCCGGCGGTGCGACCGGCGAGCGCGTACACGCGACCGCCCGTCGCCGTGACGGCGAGGTGTTCTCTCGGCGTGGGTCCCGGGATCTGGCGCCAGCGGTTGCGCCGCAGGTCGAGCGCGTACGACGCGCGTGTGAGCCCGGCGGGGCCGATGCCCGCGACGACGTAGAGGGTGTCGCCGATTACCGCCGTGCCTCCGGCCGCCCGTCCGGCAGGCAGCCGTGCGAGCTCGCGCCAACGCCCGTTCTCGAGCACGAACGCGCGGTCGCTCGGCGCGCTCCTTGCGACGTAACCGCCGACGACGACCGCCTTGCTGCGCCAGGTCGCGGCCATCGCGTGGTTGACGGCGACCGGAAGGTCCGGCAGGCGTCGCCAGCGTCGGGTCGCGGGCGTGTACGCGTCGGCCTGCGCGGAGGTGTCTCCCCATGGGACGTAGCCGCCGACGACGACGAGCTCGTTGCCGCTGCGCGCGGCCGCGACCTCGGTGCGCGGCAGCGGGAGCGACTCACCTCGCTTCCACACGGGTGTCGCCGCGTGCGCGGACGCCGGAACGACCGCCACCGTGACGAGCGCCGTTCGCAGCGGACGGGTGTCGATGAACCGTCGCAAAGTTGCGAGAAAGGACATCTCGACCGCCTCGGAAGTCGATGTTAGCGTCGCTCGAATGTCCGCGGCCCTCCTCCTTGCCGAGTCGGAGCACGCCACGCGCGGGTTTCTCGAGCGTCATCTCGCGCAGGACGGGTTCGAGGTCGTGGGCGCACGCGCGTGCGGCGAGGCGCTCGAGCTCGCCGAGCGCACGCGGCCGGACCTCGTCCTCGTCGGCTTCCCTCTCCCTGACGCCACAGGCCTCGAGCTCTGCAGGCGCCTGCGCGAGGGCGAGCCCGGCCGCAGCTGGAACCGCGACGTCGCGCTGATCCTGATGGGTCAGCCCGACGCGGACGCCGTCGACCGAGTGCGCGCGTTCGACCGCGGCTGCGACGACTACGTGCCGAAGCCGTTCGTCTACGACGAGCTGCTCGCGCGAATCCGCGCGGTGCTGCGCCGCGCGGTGCGCCCGCACGGCGACGTGCTCGAGGCGGGCGAGGTCGTCGTCGACAAGCGCACGCGCCGTGTGAGCGTGCAGGGGCAGCCGGTCACGCTCTCGGGCAAGGAGTTCGAGCTGCTCGCGAAGCTCGCGGAAGATCCGCAGCGCGTCTTCCCGAAGCAGGAGCTCCTGCGAGACGTGTGGGGCTTTCGCTCTCCGAGCGCAAGAACGCGGACGCTGGACTCGCACGCGTCACGCCTGCGGCGAAAGCTCGGTGCGGCGGGCGGCGGGCCGTACGTGGTGAACGTGTGGGGCGTGGGCTATCGGTTGCTGCGTAGTTAGCGCAGTGCATCGACGGCGGCCTCGACGCCCCCGAGGAGCCGCTCATCCTCGCCGCCGTACGTGAGAAGGACGTTGCCGAAGCGCTCGTCGTACAGCTCGAGCTCAGGGCCGTAGCTGCCGGTGCCCGTTCGTGGGCCGACCACGACGTTGAGCGCGTCGGCCGTGGAGTGGAGCGGTGTGGTGTTCAGGATGAGCATCCCGCCGACGCGGCCCACGCTCAGGCAGCGGCAGGCAGGAGGCCGGACTGAGAGCCGGGGGAAGCTCCGAGGCGGGTTTCGCGGCGGGCGGGGAGCGAGCAGCGCGCCGAGCCGCGCGGCCTCGTCCTCGTCGATCGAGACCGCGGCCTGCGCGACGCCACCCTCGTTCCAGACGCTGAAGCGGATGGGCGGGTCCTGGTCGGGCGTTCGGAAGTAGCCCGAGACGCGGAGCAAGCGGCCGTGGTCGAGGTCGTCGTGGCCGCGGAAGAACTCGACGAGCTTGCGGCGTTGGGCCGAGCCGCACCGGGGCACTACCGAAAGGCCGGCTTGACCTGCTGTCCGCACCGGACGCAGCTCACCCGAGCAGCGTCAGCGATGCCCCCTCGAGTTGCAGGAGCCGTTCCTTGCGCTCGAGCCCGCCGCCGTAGCCGGTGAGGCTCCCGTTTGCGCCGACGACCCGGTGGCAGGGGAGGACGATCGGGATCGGGTTGCGGTTCATGAACGTCCCGACCGCCCGCGCGGCCCGCGGGTTTCCGGCCCGGGCGGCGAGCGCGCCGTAGGTCGTCACCTCGCCGTAGGGGACGCGGGCGAGCTCGTCCATTACGCGGAGTCTGAACGCGTCGAAGCGGACGTCGACCGGCACGTCGAACGCCGTGCGAGTCCCCTCGAAGTACTCGTTCAGCTCGCGCCGTGGCTCGTCGACCGCCTTCGGCGCCCGCAGCACCTTGGCGCCGAACAGCCGCGCGAGCGGGTCGAGGTCGTGCTCGTGCTCGGCGTCGAACCCGATGCGGCAGAGGCCGCGCTCGGTCACCGCGACGAGCAGAGCGCCGATCGGCGAGTCGACGAGGTCGTAGGCGACGTCGAGCGAGCCCTCGGAGGCCGCGCGCTCGCGGAAACGGCGGTCGAGATCGTCGGAGACCTTCACAGTGTCACACCCTTTCGTCGGAGCCTGCGGATACCGGAGGACGTCGCCTGGCGCGCCGCCTCCTCGCTCGAGCCGAGTGCGACCGCGATGTCCGAGTACTCGAGGTCGTAGCCGTAGCGGAGGACAACGGCCGCCCGCTCCTTCGGCGGCAGTCCGCCGGCGAGGTGCTCGAGCTCGGCGTACGCCGGCCTCGAGTCCTCGACCACCGACTCGTGCTCCGCCGCCGTCGGGCGCCGCTTCCGAAAGTCGTCGACGGCCACCCGCGCGGCGATCGTGAACACCCACGCGCGGAGGTTTCCCGCGTGCGCGAGCGACTCGTAGCTCTTGAGCGCGCGGAGGAACGTCTCCTGGAAGGCGTCGTCCGCGCGATCGCGGCCTACTCGCCGCACGAGGAAGCCAAACACCCTGTCACGGTGCTCGACGTAGAAGCGCTCGAACGGGGGGATCGTTGCCACGGCTTCCATCATCGTCTTGAAACGCCCGGCCGCGCTCAAATGTGAGACTGCCGGTCGATGAACGTCGCCGTGGTCGGCCACGTCGAGTGGATCCAGTTCGCCCGGGTCGAGCGAGTTCCGGAGCCCGGGGAAATCGTGGCTGCCTACGAGACCTGGGAGGAGGCCGGCGGAGGTGGGGCGGTCGCAGCGGTGCAGCTCACGAAGCTGAACGGCGGGTGCACCTTCTACACGCTGCTCGGCGACGACGAGCTCGGGCGGCGCGCGCACGGCGAGTTGGTCGCCCACGGCGTCCAGGTGGAGGCCGAGTTCGTCCCGCGGCCCACCCGGCGCGGGTTCACGTTCGTCGACGACACCGGCGAGCGGACGATCACGGTGATCGGCGACAAGCTCCACCCGAGCACGAGCCACCACCTCCCTTGGCTGGAGCTCGGCCGCGCCGACGGGGTGTACTTCACCGCGGGCGACGTCAGCGTGCTTGAAGCGGCCCGGCGGGGGCGTGTGGTCGTCGCCACCTCGCGGGAGCTCGCGACGCTGCGCCGGGCGGGGGTCGAGCTCGACGCGCTCGTCGGGAGCGGGGAGGACCTCGGCGAGCAGTACCACCCCGGGGACCTCGACCCGCCCCCGAAACTCGTGGTCTCCACAGCGGGCCCTCTCGGCGGCTGGACCCAGCCCGGCGGACCCTTCCTGGCCGCGCCGCTCCCGGCGCCGGTCTCCGACGCTTACGGGGCGGGCGACTCCTTCGCCGCCGGGCTGACCTACGCCCTGGCGAGCGGGCTCGACCGTGAGGACGCCCTCGACCTCGCCTCCCGCTGTGGGGCTGCGGCGATGACCGGCCGGGGTGCCTTCGAGGGGCAGCTGACCTCGCTGTAGCCCCTCACCCTTCGGAGGGGTTGCCAAGTGGGGCCCTGTGGTTTAGAGTGGGGGAAAGTGGAGATCAACCGCGAGGCCCGACCACATGCTCCTCGGCGAATACGCACACACCCTCGATGACAAGAACCGTCTCACGCTTCCGGCCAAGTTCCGCGAATCCTTCGTGGGCGGGGGCGTGGTCACGCGTGGGCTCGACGGGTGCCTGTACCTCTTCGCCCGGCAGCAGTGGGAGGACCTCGTCGCCGGCCGGCTCGCCGAGCTCGACCCGCTGCTCGAGGAGACGCGGCTGATGAACCGCTACTTCTTCTCCGGCGCGGCCGAGGCCGAGCCCGACAAGCAGGGGCGAATCAACGTTCCCCCCGCCCTGATCGAGCACGCGCGACTGGGCCGCGAGGTCATCGTCGCGGGGGTTCAAGACCACCTGGAGATCTGGGATCGCGCCGCCTGGCGCGAGCACCTGAAGCAAGTCGAAGGGAGCGCGCAACATGTTGCCGAGCGTCTTGCAGCCAAACGAGACTGAACACGTCCCCGTTCTCGCCGAGGAGGTGCGGCGCCTGCTCGCCGTGCGCCCGAACGAGACGGTGGTCGACGCCACGTTCGGTGCAGGCGGGCACGCCGCGATTCTCGCGGAGGGGCTGCGCGGCAACGGCAAGCTGATCGCAGTCGACCGCGACCCAAGCGTCCGCCCGTACTTCGAACGGTTCCGGCGGCGTGCGGGAGTCCAGGCGCGGCTGCTGCGGGGGGACTTCTCGGTCGTCCTGCGCCAGCTCGCCGACAACGGGGTGCGCGCGGACGCGATCCTGCTCGATCTCGGCGTCTCGTCGATGCAGATCGATCGGCCTGAGCGCGGGTTCTCGTACGCCGCCGACGCGCCGCTCGACATGCGCATGGACCCCTCGGCCGAGCTCTCCGCGCGGGAGCTCGTCAACGAGTCGTCCGAGAGCGAGCTCGAGCAGATCTTCCGCCGCTACGGTGAGGAGCGCTACGCGAAGC
>JACCTU010000137.1 GCA_013812235.1 Actinomycetota bacterium
CGTGCCGTCGGCGTTCATGACCCAGAGGTCGGCGCTCGGCCGCTCGTCGCGAGCGACGAAGAGCCTGCCGCGCACGAACAGGATGCTGCCTCCGTCGGGACTCCACGTCGGGCTGCCGTCCCAGAGCGCGTTCCGGGTGAGCCGGCGTTTCCTCGTTCCGTCGGCGTTCATCACCCAGATCTCGGTCCCGGCCGTGCGGGGGCCGAACCGACGGCCGGTCGAGTGGACGTACGCGAGCCGTCGGCCGTCGGGCGACCAGGCAGGCTCGAAGTCGCCGGAGGTCCGGGTCGCGGTCGTCAGCGTCTGGCGGCCGGTCCCGTCGAGCCGGACGGAGACGATCGTCGGCCCCCAGCCGGAGCCGATGCGCCCGAGTGCGGACTCGACGTAGGCGACACGGCCGTTCCTGCCCGGATAGGCCCCTTCTGCGGACGCCGAGCAGAGGAGCGTTGCGAGCAGTCCTAGCGCTGCGAATCGCAGCATGGGCCAACCGTAGCGCGGCCGCGCGGTGTATTCATTCAGCGTGCCCGAGCTGTGGGTCCCAGGAGCGGCCGGATCACTCGACCAACTCGTCGAGCGGCTCCACCGCCGCATTGCCGAGTTCGCTCAGAAGCACGACCTGGCCGAAGCGGCGGTGGAGGTCGAACTCGCGGACGGGGCGCTGATCGCGGTCGCGGCGATCTCGCCGGAGCCCGGCTTCGGCTTCGTCACGCTCTGTCCGCACGGCGACGACCCGCAGGAGCTCGTCGTCCCGATCGGCTCGATCAAGCAGATCGTTCTGGGCGCTCCCGAGCCCGCGCGCTCGCGCTTCGGCTTCTCGCTACCGGACGCGGGCTAGCGGCGGAACTGCAGCTCGTGCCAGCTCGGCACGGGGGCGAGCTCGAGCAGGGCGCGTCCGCCGTGCGGGTCGCGGTAGCCGAAGTCGGCCACGTCGTCGTCCCAGGCGACCTCGAGCAGACCTTCCTTGACCCGGTGGTCGAGCCACGCGCCACGGAAGACGAGCTTGCGCAGCCAGTACACGAGCGACTCGCCCTCGACGAGCGAGATCCGCTCCCAGTGGCGCACGACGTAGCGGCCGAGCGTCGAGTGCGGCTCGACGATCACGCCGTCCGCGGCGAGCTCGACGAGGTCGGAGACCTCCTCGGCCTCCAGCTCGTTGCCTCCGATCAGCCCGAGCCGCACCGCGGCGGCGGTGACGCGCTGCTCGAAGTCGTCCCCGTTGAAGCTGAACCGGTAGCCGAGGAACTCGACGACGTAGTCGTCCCCCGACGTGTAGTTCGCTTCGGCCACCCACGGAGAATAGCCCGCGACTACGCTGCGATCGTGAGCGCCCGCACGGTCACGCTGTCCATCCTCGCCTGCGCCGTGCTCGTCGTCGGCGGCAAGTACTTCTTCGACATCTCGTGGGGGAGTGCGCTCGTGCTCGCCCCGGTGTTCGTGCTCACGGTCGGAGGGATGGCCTTCATCGTCGTACTCTGGGCGAAGGTGATCCGCGACTCGCTGCGCAGCTAGCCCTGGGCGCTCACCCAGGTGACCGCTTCGAGAATGCGCGTTTGAATCGGAGCCATCGCTCCGGTGGCAGTGGCGAGCGCCATCAGACCAGCCAGACCGGTCTCGTCAACATCAACGTCGCGGACAACGTCGTCCAGGTTCCGATCGCGATCGCAGCGAACATCTGCGACGTGACCGTGGCCGTGCTCGCTGTTGATCTCGGCGATGGATCCGCGACGTGTAACGCCCTCGCCACGAGTGGCGCCACCGTCACTCCGCGCGAGTCCGGCGGGAACACACGGCAGGACGGGCTGATCAACGTCAACCTGTCGGACAACACGGTGCAGATCCCGATTGCTGCCGCAGCAAACGTCTGTGACGTCGACGTGCTCGTGCTGGCAACCGCGATCCTGCTCGACGATGCAACCGAGTGCACCGCCAAAGCCGGCGCAGCCGGAATCGCCTAGCCGAACCACCGAAGAACCGACGCTCTCGGAGGGCGGCCGAAAGGCCGCCCTCCGCCTTGCTCAGACCGCGCGCGCCACGTGCGCCCGTGTCACCTCGTCCGGAGAGGTGCACCCGCAGAGCCCGAGCGCGAGCTGCAGCTCGTCGCGCAGGAGCTCGAGCACGCGCTGCGCGCCGTCCGCGCCGTCGACCGCAAGCCCCCAGAGAACAGGTCGCCCGACGAGCACCGCCCGCGCGCCGAGTGCGAGCGCGACCATCACGTCGACGCCCCGCCTGATCCCGCCGTCGACGAGCACCTCGACCCGGTCGCCCACGGCCTCGACGACCTCGGGGAGCACGTCCACCGATGCCGCGACGCCGTCGAGCTGTCTGCCGCCGTGGTTGGAGACGACGATTCCCGCCGCACCGTGCTCGACCGCGAGCACGGCGTCCTCGGCGGTGTGAATTCCCTTGACCAGCACGGGCAGACGCGTCTCGCTCGCGAGCCGCTCAACGTCCCGCCAGCTGATCGACGGCGAGATCAGCTTGAAGTGCTCGGTCACCGACGTCGAGCGCATCGACCCGAGCGCCGACTCGAGCGCGGGGACTGCGGGCTCCTCGGGGATCAGCCAACCGGTGCGGATGTCCCGCTCGCGGCGGCCGAAGTACGGCGCGTCGATCGTGAGCACGATCGCGCGAAAGCCGGCCTCCACGGCCTGGTCGACGATCGAGCGCGTCACACCGTCGTCGCGGAAGACGTAGAGCTGGAACCAGCGGGGCGCCTCGGGCGCGGCGGCCGCCACCTCTGCCGGAGAGGACGTCGCCATCGTCGACATCGTCATGATCGTCCCGAACGCGGCGGCGGCCCGCGCAGTGGCAACCTCGCCCTCGGGGTGCGCGTGCCGCTGGTAGGCCATGGGCGCCACGATGATCGGCGCCGCGAGCTCGTGCCCCAGCACCGTTCGCATCGTCGTCACGTGCTCGACGTCACGGAGGAGCCGCGGGCGGAGCGTCCAGCGGCGGTACGCGCTCACGTTCTCGCGCAGCGTCCACTCGTCGCCGGCTCCTGCCGCGAAGTACCCCAGCGGCCCAGGTGGCAAAAGGTCCGCGGCGCGACGCTCGTAGTCGAAGACGTTCAGGAGGTCGTCCACCGGGCGCAAACCTAGCTCCGTCCGACCCCCTCCGTACCGTGATCGCACGATGCAACAGGGCACGTGGACGATCCGTCCCTGCCCGCACGATGAGGCGGGCGCCCTCGCGGGGGCGCTCGGAATCAGCTGGGTCACCGCCAGCGTCCTCGTCAGGCGCGGGTATGGCGACCCCGGGGCAGCGCGAGCGTTCCTCGCCGCCGAACCACCGCGCCACGACGCCGGCCTGCTCGGCGACACCGCGGCCGCGTGCGACCGGATCCGGGCGGCGATCGCGGCGGGCGAGCGGATCTGCGTCCACGGCGACTACGACGTCGACGGGATCTGCGCGACCGCGCTCGCCGTGACCTCGTTGCGCGAGCTCGGGGCGAACGTCGACTGGCACCTCCCGAGCCGCTTCGACGAGGGCTACGGCCTCGCGGGCCAGACGATCGAGCGCCTCGCCGAGGAAGGTTGCGCGCTCGTCCTGACCGTCGACTGCGGGATCACGGCGGTCGAGGAGGTCGCACGCGCGAAGGTGCTCGGGCTCGACGTGATCGTGACCGACCACCACCGTCCGGGCGAGACGCTTCCAGACTGCCCGATCGTTGCGACGCGCCCGTCGCGCTATCCCTTTCCCGAGCTTTGCGGCACCGGCGTCGCCTACAAGCTGCTGGGCGCCCTCGGAGCCGACGTCGACAAGCACCTCGACCTCGTCGCGCTCGCCACCGTGGCGGACGTGGTGCCGCTTCTCGACGAGAACCGCGCCCTCGCGAGCGCGGGGTTGCGTGCGCTCGCTCGCACGCAGAAGCCGGGCCTGCAGGCGCTGATGCGCGCCGCACGCGTCGACCC
>JACCTU010000141.1 GCA_013812235.1 Actinomycetota bacterium
CGCCAGGACGTCGCGGCAACAACGAGGCTCAGGAGCAGCGTCAGCGCCGCGCTCGCGAGCATTTCTTCCCAGTCGGGGCCGATCCACCGGCGGACCACGTCGTCGATCTGGTCCGCGGCGACGGGGCCGAAGAGAAAGACCGCGAAGAACGCGACGAGCACGATCTGCACGCGCAACGCCACAACGGTTCGCCAGAGATCGACGCCGCCGGCTCTCGCACGGCGCGCGAGCGCGGCTGCGGCGAGCAGCAGCCCGACCAGGATCCCGAATGCGAACACCCACTTCGTCGCCCAGAGCAGCGTGAGTGCCCACTCGAGCACCCCGGGCGCGTCGCCCTTCTGCTGGACGAGCACGAGCGTCGCCGCGTTCTCGAGCACGTCGACGACCACGAGAAGGGGCACGAGCAAGAACGCCGTCGCCGTCAGCGTCCGATAAGCGGGGAGCAGCGGGTCGTCGTCGGTGGCCGCGCGCAGCCTCGCGAACGACGTGGCCGCCGCCGCCGAGAAGACGATCGTGTACGCGGGCACGAACACGAACGTGTCGACGAGCACGAAGAGCAGCGTGACGGCCCCGGGGCCGGAGAACTGCTGCGTCGTCTCGCGCGAGTGCGCGAACCACGTCTCGATCCCAGCGTCGGCCCGGTCCGGGAAGGCGAGGTCGCGGAGCGAGTACGCCGTCTCTCCCGGCAGGTGCATCGCCGCGAGCAGCGACTGCAGCTGACCCATCACGACGAGCGCAGGGAGCCCGAAGTACACAGCGACCGCGAGGATCAGCGGGCGACGTGGCGACCAGGCGAGGGTCCAGAGGCTGCCCGAAGCCCACCGGTAGGGCCGGGAGCTCCACCGCAGGAGCCGGGGTGCGGCCCGGACGAGGTCGTCCAGCGTGGCTGCGGCCACGCGAGCAGTATCCGCCCTACGCTGACAACCGGCAAGCGCCGGGGAGCTTCTCGAGCAGCTCGGCGAGCGTCTCGAGCTCGTCCTCGCTCAGGTGCTCCTCGAAGAGCCCGCGCACCGAGCCGACGTGACCGCACGAGGCGGCGGCGAGGCACTCGCGGCCCTCGTCGGTCAGCTGAGCGTAGGTCACCCGGAAATCCGAGGGGCATGTCTCGCGCTCGACGAGCCCCGACGCCTCGAGACCCTCGAGCAGGCGCGTCACCCCGGATGGTGTGAGGAGGAGCTGCCGTGCAAGGTCGACCCGCCGGAGCCGCCCCTCGTCCGCCGTCGAGAGGAGGACGAGCGCCTCGTAGTCGTTGATCGTCAGCCCGTGGTCAGCCTGGAGCCTCGCGCTGAGGAGGCGGGTGGCCGCGGCGTGGCCGCGCAGGAGGTGTCCCCAGGCCCGGAGAGCCGGGGCGGACGTTCCGGAGGGTGCCGGTGGGCTAAGTATTTGACGACTCAAGATTTTCTCGCTTAAAATGATTGTGTACTCAATAGTAGACCACTCAACAGGAGGACGCAAGTGAGCACACCGGAGACCCTGATCGCCCCGGCCGGCACCTGGCAGCTGGACAAGGTGCACTCTCAGGTGGGCTTCGAGATCGCCTATCTTTCGGGCACGTTCAACGGCCAGTTCCGCGAGTTCGACGGCCAGCTCGTCGTCGACGGGGACGAGGCGACCCTCGAGGGCTCCGTGAAGGTCGCCAGTGTGGACGTCAAGGACGAGAACCTCTCCGCGCACCTGCAGTCGCCGGACTTCTTCGACGCCGAACAGCACCCAGAGCTCCGCTTCACCGCGACCGACATCTCGCTCGACGGTGAGAACGTCAACGTTCGCGGCGAGCTCACGATCAAGGGTGTCATGCAGTCGACTGAGGTGGTCGGCACCGTCGCGGTGCCGCTGACGGATGCCTACGGTCGCGAGCGCATCGGCTTGCGGCTGACGACGACCGTCGACCGGACCGCGTTCGGCGTCAGCTGGAACATCGCGCTCCCGACCGGCGAGCCGAGCCTCGCCGACGAGGTCTCGATCAACGCCGAGCTCTACTTCGTCAAGGCGGCGTAAAGCGATGCGCGTCCTCGCGATCCCGGGCAGCCTTCGCAACGACTCGTACAACGCGAAGCTGCTCTACAACTCGGTGGAGCTGTTCCCCGAGGACGCCCTCCTCGACGTCTGGGGCGGCCTGAAGGACGTACCGCCGTATGACGAGGAC
>JACCTU010000203.1 GCA_013812235.1 Actinomycetota bacterium
TCCCTCGAGGTCGTGTCCTTCGAAGGCGCGCATCGTCTCGCGGAACACGTCCGGGATCGCGCAGGCTTTGCGCTCCTCGAGGTCGACGAGGACGAGCGTCTGCGTCGCGGTGACCATCAGGACGTCGTCGTCGCGGTAGGCCGCGAATTCGTACGTCGCGCTCGTCCGGCCGATGCGCGCGAGCCGGACGAAGACCTCGATCAAGTCGTCGAAGACCGCCGGTGCGTGGTATTCGACGTGCATCGCTCGCATCACGAACTCGTTGCCGCCGAGCGCGTCGGTCGACAGTCCGAGATGACGGTGGTACTCGACCCGCGCGAGGTCGAAGTACGGGACGTAGCGGCCGTAGTAGACGATCCCCTGCGCATCGGTGTCGGAGAAGCCGACGCGCGTGTGCGCCGCGTACTTGAACGGCGGCTTCACGTCGGTCGCGAAGCCGAGCTCGAGCGTCATCGGCCGTACCGTCGCACGACCTCGAGCAGCGCGTCGCCGTCGAGCGCGTGTTCGTGATTGCGACGGGCGTCGTGAGGATCCCGTTCTCGCGGACCCACTCGAGCCCCGTCATCCCGCCGTTCCCGTTCAGCCGGCCGCGGCGCCGCGAACACGTCGAGCGGAGGGACGACGACCGTGACGCCCGTGCGCACGGCGTCGCCTTCGATCAGGGTCGTGTGTCCGACGCGGACGCCGTCCACGTCCGTGCTCGCGTCCAGCGGCCCCGGCTCGAGCTCGCCGATCCCGATCCCGAGCTCCCGTGAGCGCACGGCGGGGAGCCTACGCGAGCAGTCGGTGGAGAGCCTCGGGCTCGGTTAGAGTGCCGCCGAGCAAATCGCCAACACGCAGGGAAAGGGGGAGTCTCATGAGAGCGATTCGGCTGCTGGTACCCCTCGCTACGTTCGTGTCGCTCCTGCTCGCGCAGGGTGCAGTCGCGGGTCACGGGAGCGCGGACGAAGCGAGTCCGAACATGGTGCACCTGGCGAACGTGCCGCCGCCCGCGGCGTTCCTGACAGGCCCGCCGAACGAGGCCCGGAACAACTCCGACCTGGCGTTCTGGCAGGACCTCGCCTTCGTCGGCAACTACGACGGCTTCCGCATCATCGACATCGGAGATCCGGCGAGCCCAGCCGTCGTCTCGGTCGTCGAGTGTCGGGCGAACCAGGGCGACCTGTCCGTCTACCAGGCGAGGAACCGCCTGCTCCTGATCCAGTCGATCGAGGAGCCGGTCGTGACGCGGGACTGCGCCGCGGCGCGCGACACGCCGGTCGTCGCCGGCACGAACCCGGTCACGAACGTCGTGGCGAACTTCCGGCAGAAGGGCTGGGAGGGGCTGCGGATCTTCGACGTGACGGATCCCGCCGCCCCGCAGATGATCGCCTTCGTCCCGACGGCATGCGGCTCGCACACGCACACGACGATTCGGGACGATCGGAACCAGCGGGCGATCGTCTACGTCTCCTCGTACCCGAGCGGCCCGCGGGTGACGCGGAGGGAGGACAGCGCCACGCTGCCCGCGCAGCCGAACTGCGTGCCCGACCACAACAAGATCTCGATCGTCGAGATCCCGGACCGGGATCCCGAGGGCGCGCGGGTGCTGAAGGAGCAGCCGCTCGATGCGGATACCGCGGTCTGGACCGCCACCGGTAACGGCGGTAGCCCCGTTCGCGGGTGCCACGACATCACCGTCTTCGAGTTCTCGGCCTCGCGGAAGGTCGCCGCGGGCGCCTGCCTGAGCGAGGGGCAGCTCTGGGACGTCTCCGACCCGGCGAGCCCGACGACGAACGTCGCTGGACGGCACACCCACATCCGCAACCCGTTCATCGACGGGCCGACACCGCCGTTCCGCGGGCTCTTCCACACGGCGTCGTTCACGTGGGACGGAGAGATCGTCCTCTTCACCGACGAGTGGCGGGGAGGCGGCGCGCACGGTTGCGACGGTCCACAGGACACGCGCGGGAACACCTGGTTCTACCGCAACGTCCCGCCGGGCACGGCGGTTGCGCCGCTGTACGGCCGGTACATGCTCCCGCGGCCGCAGCCGACCGAGGACGTCTGCACGCTGCACAACGGCAACGTGATCCCGACGACCGAGGGCTACTACGGCGTCTCCTCCTCGTACGAGGCGGGCACGACCGTCTTCGACTTCAGCGGGGTCCTCGATCGCCCGGCGATCCCGCAGCCGCTGACGGGGACGGAGACGATCCCGCTCGTGGCAACCGAGGTAGCGTTCTTCGACGCGAAGAACGACCCGCTCGCGCCGACAGGCGTCGACGACACGTGGTCGTCGTACTGGTACAACGACCACATCTTCGCGAACGGCGGCTTCGGCCGGCCCGGATTCCGCGGCTTCGACTCGTACCTGCTGCTCGGGCAGAACGGCCGCCTCGCACCGCCGGTCACCGATCCGGGCGCCGCGGGCGTTCAGCAGTTCCGGGCGCGCAAGTTCCGATACATGAACCCGCAGACGCAAGAGGCCTTCCAGGCCGTCGGCGGATAGCGCGTGGTGAAGGAGGGCGCGCCTCGGGCGCGCCCTCCTTCACACTCGGATCACCGCGAGCACCTCGTCCCGCTTTCGCTCCATCAGCTCCTGCGAGAGCGCCTCGAGGTTGAGGCGCAGCAGCGGCTCGGTGTTCGACGGGCGGACGTTGAAGTGCCAGTCGGCCGCCTCGACCGACAGCCCGTCGAGGTGCGAGATCTGTCCTTCGG
>JACCTU010000209.1 GCA_013812235.1 Actinomycetota bacterium
ACGAAGCTGACCGCCGAGCTGATCGAGCGGGGCGGGCGGCTGAAGGTGATCGGGCGTGCGGGCGTGGGGGTCGACAACGTCGACGTCGAGGCTGCCACGCGGCGCGGGATCGTCGTCGCGAACGCGCCTGAGTCGACGGTCGTCTCGGCCGCGGAGCACGCGGTGGGCCTCCTCGTCGCGCTCGCGCGGAACATCCCGCAGGCGCACGCGGCGCTCAAGCAGGGCCGCTGGGAGCGCTCCAAGTGGGGCGGTGTCGAGCTCTCCGGCAAGACCCTCGGCGTACTCGGCTTCGGGAGGATCGGGCAGCAGGTTGCGCGCCGCGCAGGCGGCCTCGGGATGCGCGTCGTCGCGTACGACCCCTTCGTCGCCAAGGAGCGTTACCGCGAGCTCGGAGTCGTGCGCGCGGAGTCGATGAGCGGCGTGCTGGAAGAGGCGGAGTTCCTGACGCTGCACCTGCCGCTCGGGCCGGAGACGCGCGGAATCGTCAATCGCGACGCCTTCGCCCGCATGCGCGAGGGGACGCGACTCGTGAACGCGGCACGCGGCGAGCTCGTCGACGAGGAGGCGCTCGTCGAGGCGCTCGAGAGCGGGAAGCTCGCGGGAGCGGCGCTCGACGTCTTCTCGAGCGAGCCGTACTCGGGCCCGCTGCTGGAGCTCGACAACGTGATCGTGACCCCGCACCTCGCCGCCTCGACCGAAGAGGCGCAGGACCGGGCGGGCGTGATCGTCGCCGAGCAGGTCGCGGCCGCGCTTGAAGGCGGCCTCGTCACGAACGCGGTCAACATCCCTGCGATCCGGCCGGAAGACCTCGACGTCCTCGGCCCGTACGTCCCGCTCGCCGCGAAGCTCGGGCGACTCGCGATGGAGCTGGCGGCAGGTCGTGCCGCGCGGATCGAGCTCTCCTACTACGGGACGCTCGCGCAGTACGACACGCGCCTGCTGACGGTCGCGGCGCTGAACGGTGCCTTCCAGGGTCGCGCCGACGTGCCGGTGAACTACGTCAACGCACCGCTGATCGCGGCGGAGCGCGGAATCGAGGTCAACGAGGAGCGCCGGCGGAGCTCGCGCGACTACACGAACCTGATCCGCGTGCGGGTGAGCGAGAACGGCGACGAGGTGACGGTGGCGGGCACGACGATCGGGCGGGACAACCGCTTCTGGCTCGTCAACGCGCTCGGTTTCGAGCTCGACATCGAGCTCTCGCCCCTGATGGTCTTCTTCCGCTACGACGACGTGCCGGGTGTGATCGGACGAGTGGGCACGCTCTTCGGGCAGCAGAACGTCAACATCGCGAACATGGCCGTCTCGCGAAGCCGGAGGGGCGGGAAGGCGCTGATGGCGCTCTCCCTGGATACGACTCCGCCCCCCGAGCTCGTCGAGGCCGTGCGCACGGAAGGCTTCGACGATGCACGAATCATCGACCTCGGCTGAAGACCGCGGCGACCGCTGGGTCGTCGCGCAGTTCCTCCTGATGCTGCTCGTGCTCGCGGCGGGCTGGCTCCCACCCGGCTGGCCGGGCCCGGCCGACTGGGTGCTACCGGGCGTCGGCGCAGTCTGCTCGCTCCTCGGCGCGCTCGTCGCCGTGTGGGCTTGGCGCACGCTCGATCGGGCGGCGACGCCGTACCCGCGACCCCGTGAGGGCGGACGGATGATCGATACCGGCCCGTACGCGTACGTGCGGCACCCGATCTACAGCGCCGGCCTGCTCTTCCTCGCCGGCTACGCGCTCGCCACGAGCCCGGCCGCGCTCGTTCCACTGGTCGCACTCGCGGTGCTGTGGCGGAACAAGGCGGCGCTGGAGGAGGAGCTCCTCGCGCGGTGCTACCCGGAGTACCGGGACTACCGCGCGCGCGTGCCGGGTGCGTTCTTCCCTAGGCCGGCTTCGGCTTCCGGGGATTGAGGCTGCGCACCGTCGCGACGACCGTGCGCTCGAACTTCTCGACGACCTGGAAGCGCCCGCGTTGCTCGACGACCTTCTCGATCGCCCCGTCCTCGTGCCCCGGCGCGAGCAGGAAGCGGGTGGGTTTCGCGCGCACGCGCTCGTAGTCGTCCAGCGGCGTCTCGAGCCGGTGCGTGCACGAGCGGTCGCCGCACTCACACACGAACTCCGCCTCGTCGGCGTCGAAGCGCTGAGCGCTCTCGGCGATTCGCTCGTTGACGTTGCGGAAGATCGCCTCGGTCGTGGCGATGCGTACCAGCTCGGCGTTCATCAGAGAGACAACGCCGAACGAGCCGATACGGTTTCGCACGTGCTCCCCGAGCCTGTCCAGCGCGTGGCCGACTTCCTTCGCACCGCACGGGCCGAGGCCCGTCTCGAAGAGTTCCCCGAGGAGATCCCGACCGTCCGGGACGTCGCGAAGGCGCTCGGGGTCGAGCCGGCCCAGATCGTCAAGACCCTCGTCTTCGTCTGTGACGGCCGTCCCGTCGTTGTCCTCGTCCCCGGCGACCGGCGGGCGGACGGGGCCAAGGTCGCACGGGCGGTCGAGGCGGCCTCGGCCAGGGTCGCCACCCACGACGAGGTCCTCGCCACGACAGGCTTTCCTCCAGGGGCCGTAGCGCCGTTTCCGCTGCCCGCCGTCGAAACGATTCTCCTGGAGCGCACGCTGCTGGCCCAGAAGGAAGTCTGGGTCGGCGCGGGCTCGGAGCGCCACCTGGCGAGGCTCCCCGCACCCGAGCTCCTACGCCTTTCCAGAGCCCTCCAGATGGACGCTGTCGAGGAACACACATACCATTCGGGTTGACGTCGATCCGAGAAGGAGGCGCTGCGGTGCAGGAGACCGAGAAGATCTGGATGAACGGCGAGCTCGTGGACTGGGCCGATGCGAAGGTCCACGTCGGCGTTCACGGACTCCACTACGGCTCGGGCGTGTTCGAGGGCATCCGCTGTTACGAGACCTCGAAGGGCCCGGCGATCTTCCGGCTTCGCGACCACCTGCAGCGCCTGCACGACTCGGCGCGCCTGCTCTACATGGAGCTCCCGTACTCGATCGACGAACTGCGCGACGCGTGCCATGAGCTGATCGGCGTCAACGGCCTGCCCGAGTGCTACCTGCGGCCGATCGCGTTCTACGGCTACGGTCAGCTTGGCGTCGCCGCGCGCGAGAACCCTGTCGAGACGGTGATCATGAGCTGGCCCTGGGGCTCCTACCTCGGCGACGACGGGATGGCGAACGGGATCCGCGCCAAGATCTCGAGTTGGCAGCGGATCGGCCCGAACGTGATCCCGCACGCCGCGAAGGCGACAGGCGTCTACCTCAACTCGATGCTCGCGGTCACGGAGGCGATCCGCGCCGGCTACGACGAGGCAATCCTGCTCACGAGCGAGGGAACGATCGCGGACGGGTCGGGCGAGAACATCTTCATGGTCAAGAACGGCACGATCTCGACCCCGGCGCTCTCGACGTCGATCCTCCCGGGGATCACGCGGAACACGATCATCCAGATCGCGCAGGACCTCGGGTACACGGTCGAGGAGACCGACCTGATCCGCTCCGACCTCTACCTTGCCGACGAGGTGTTCATGTGCGGCACCGCCGCCGAGGTGACGCCTCTCAGCTCGGTCGACGACTACGAGCTCGGTGTCGGTCCGGTGACGCTCGAGATCCAGAAGGCGTACCTGGGGACGGTGCGCGGCCAGAGCGAGCGCTGGGCGCAGTGGCTCGACCACACGGCCACGCGCACACCTGCAGCTTGAGCCCGTCCCCCACCAGAGCGCGGTGCCCCCGGGCCGCGCTATGCGGCGACGAGTCTCTGACGAGGAACGGGCTCTGAGTCGCGCGACAACGCGGATCCCGCTCTCGCGGCCGTACCTGGGCGAGCGGGAGGAGGAGCTCGTGCTCGACGTGCTGCGCTCGGGCCGGCTTTCGCTCGGCCCCACGATCGAGCGCTTCGAGGAGCTGATCGCCGAGCGCACCGGCGCGCCCTACGCGGTCGCGCTCTCGAGCGGCACCGCGGGTCTGCACCTCCTCGCGCGCGCCGCCGGCCTCGGGCCGGGTGACGAGGCGATCACCTCACCGTTCTCCTTCGTGGCGTCGGCGAACTGCTTCGTGGTCGAGGGTGCGACGCCCGTCTTCGCGGACGTCGACCCGCGCACGCTCAATCTCGACCCCGCGGCGGTCGAGGCAGCGATCACCGACCGCACGAAGGCGATCGTCGCTGTCGACATCTTCGGCTACCCCTGTGAGCTCGACGAGCTACGTGCTCTTGCCGAGAAGCACGGCCTCGCGCTGATCGACGATGCCTGCGAGGCACTCGGCGCGGAGTACAAGGGCGCTCCGCTCGGCTCGCACGGCCCGAGCGCGGTCTTCGCGTTCTACCCCAACAAGCAGGTCGCGACTGGCGAGGGCGGCGCCGTGACCACCCACTCGGAGGATGAGTGGCGCCTACTCCGCAGCCTGCGGAACCAGGGGCGCTCGTACGAGAGCGGCCGCTGGTTCCATCACCCGTATCTCGGCTTCAACTACCGCTGGACCGACCTGCAGGCGGCCGTGGGGGTCGCGCAGCTGGAGAAGCTCGACGAGATCCTCGCGCTTCGCAGCGCCGTGGCCGATCGCTACGACGAGCTGCTCGCCGGCGTGGACGGCGTCGAGACGCCCCTGCCCGACGACGCCGACCACACCCGCTCGTGGTTCGTCTACGTCGTCCTGCTCGACGAGTGCATCGACCGGACACGCGTGGCGGCGGAGCTCTCCGAGCAGGGGATCGAGTGCGGCGAATACCTGCCGTGCATCCATCTGCAGCCCTACATGCGCGAGGCGCACGGCTTCGCCGAGGGTCTCTGCCCGGTGGCCGAGGATGCGAGTCGGCGGACGCTTGCCCTGCCGTTCTTCCCGCAGCTCGAGCGGGAGGATCAGGAGCGCGTCGCTTCCGCGCTTTCGGGAGTGCTCGCCGGGCAATAATCAGGGGGTGTCCACCGGCCCGACCCGGATGGTCTTCCTCGGCTTCGGGAAGTTCGCCCGCGCCGACAAGATCTACGCGCTCGAGCCGCTCTCAGGCAAGGACCGCGGGCACGGCGCCCGCACTCGCGTCTGGGTCGAGGGCGTTCCCGAGCCGATCGTCGCCTCGCGGACCGAGCGGACGATCGTCTCCGAGATGGGCGGCGACTCCGCCCTCCGCTCGCAGCTCATCGACCAGGGTGTCGAGCTCGCCGAGCGGCTGATTCAGCAGACGGACACCGGCCGCGTCGACCTGAAAGACCTGAGCCGCCGCGCGCGCCGCTTGCTCGAGGCGACCGCGCAGCCGCCCGACGACAGCCAGCTCTTCTGAGCGAGCCCGGCCCGGAACGTCCCGGCGTCCTCGCACGGCTGTCGCGGCTCGCCGTCGACGTCCGGCCGCTGCGCACGTCGCAACCCTTCCGCCGCCTGTGGTTCGGCACCGGCATCTCGGCGATCGGCAGCCAGATCACGACCGTCGCGATCCCGATCCAGGTCTGGGACGAGACGCACTCCACGTTCATGGTCGGCCTACTCGGAATCGCGGCGCTCGTGCCGCTGCTCACGGTCTCGATCGTCGCCGGGGCGGTCGCCGACGCGGTCGACCGCAGGCGGCTTCTGCTGGTCTCCGACGTCGGGCTCGCGGCGGTCACCGTCGTGCTCCTCCTGAATGCGCTCGCGGACGACCCGAGCCTGCCGCTCCTGTTCGCGTGCGAGGCCGGCGCGACGGCGGCGTACGCGTTCCAGCGGCCGGCACGGAACGCGCTCACGCCGAAGCTCGTGCCGGACGACCAGCTGCTCGCGGCGATCGCGGTCGAGGACGTCGTGTTCAACCTCTCGCGTGTGGCGGGCCCCGCGTTCGCGGGCGTGCTGATCGCCACTGTCGGTTTCGCGGGTGCGTACGCGTTCGACCTCGCGACCTTCGGCGCATCGCTCGTCGCGATCTGGCTTCTGCCTCGCCTGCCGAAGATCGAGGACGCGGAAAGCCCGAGCCTGCGCTCGATCCTCGAAGGCTTCAGGCTCGTCCGCCGTGAGCCCGCGCTGCTCGGCATCTTCACCGTCGACACCGTCGCGATGATCTTCGGGATGCCGAGCGCACTCTTCCCGGCCTTCGGCGAGGCGCTCGGCGGCGGCGCGTCGACAGTGGGGCTGCTGTACGCCGCGCCGTCCGCCGGCGCGTTCGTCGCGTCCGTCTTCTCGGGCTGGATGACGCGCGTGCGTCGTCAGGGGCTCGGCGTGTGCGTCGCGGCCGCAGGTTGGGGCGTCGCGATCGCGGCCTTCGGCCTCGCGACGAGCGTGCCGCTCGCGCTCCTGATGCTCGCGTTCGCGGGCGGCGCCGACTTCGTCAGTGCGGTCCTGCGCTCGACGATTCTGCTTCAGGTGACGCCCGACTCGATGCGCGGGCGCCTCTCGGGGATCGAGCTCGCACAGGTCGCGGGGACGCCGGCGCTCGGCAACCTCGAGGCCGGCGCGCTCGCGTCGCTTGTCGGGATCCGCGCCTCCGTCGTCTCGGGCGGCATTCTCTGCGTCGTCGGAACAGCCGTAGTCGTGCTCGCACTGCCCGCGTTCCGCCGCTACGAGAAGCCGGCGTGATCGGCCGCGACTACTTCGCGCGCTCGGTGCACGAAGTCGCGCCCGATTTGATCGGCGTCGGGTTCCTCCGCGACGGCGTGGGTGGCGTGATCGTCGAGGTCGAGGCCTACGACCACGAGGACCCGGCCGCGCACGGATACCGCGGTCGCACCGCCAGGAACGCGTCGATGTTCGGCCCGCCCGGACACGCGTACGTTTACCGGTCGTACGGGATCCACTGGTGCGTGAACTTCGTGTGCGAGGAGGAGGGGTCGGCGTCGGCCGTGCTGATCCGTGCGCTCGAGCCGACCCACGGGATCGAGGTGATGCGCGAGCGGCGCAAGGCGGAAGACGTGCGCGCACTCTGCTCCGGGCCGGGGAAGCTCACGCAGGCGCTCGGGATCGCGGGCGAGCACGACGGGCTCCCGCTCGATCGTCCGCCGTTCGAGCTCCTCTCACGGACGACCGCTGTCGCGGTCGTCCGTGGTACACGAATCGGGATCAGCAAAGCGATTGACCAGCCGTGGCGTTACGGCTTGGCTGATTCGGCCTTTGTCAGTCGGAGGTCTCGACCGTGAGAAACGCGAAGCGTTTTTCACGGCCACTCAGCCGCGGCCTACGACGAGGCTGACGACCATGCCCGGCTTCGCGGCGAGCCCGGCGACAGGGGCCTGCGCGACGATCCGTCCGGCCTTGCCGTCGGTGAAGCCGGCGACGTCGACCTTCAGCTGAAGCTTCCGAAGCGTGGCGCGTGCTTCGCGCAGTGTCAGGCCCGTCAGCTTCGGGATCACTCCGTGCAGCGGGCGCGGAACGATCAGCGTCACCGTGTCATACGACGAGAGCCGACCCCGCGCGGGCACCTGGGCGACGACGCGGTCGACCCGCTGCAGCGGCTCCGCCGGCTGGTACGCGATTATGGACTCGAGCGGTTGCGCCGCCAGCCGGATCCGCGCGAGGTCGACCCTCTGCCCGACGCCGCGCGGCACTTCGACCTCGTTGGGCTTGCAGTTCGCGGTCCGCTTCGGCCCGTAGGTGCTGAAGTAGACGATCGAGAGCGCGCCGCGACAGAGACCGTTGTCGAGCAGGAGGCGGCCGTCTCTGCGGACCACGCGCTTGGTCGTGCCGGAAAGGAAGGGCGGCGCGTCGAACGACTCCGATTCCTCGCCCCGAAGCCGCAGCGCCGACTCGGCGAAGGACTTCCAGATCAGGGCAGGGAAGGTCCCCCCGGCGACCGGTTCGCCCTGATACTCGGTTTCCATCGGCTTGAGCGTGTTCGCGTACCCGACCCAGACCGCGACGACGAGCTGCGGCGTGTATCCGACGAACCACGCGTCGCCGTAGTTCTCGGTCGTCCCGGTCTTCCCGGCGACTGGTCGGTCGGCGAGCGCCGCGAGTCGGCCCGTGCCCGACTGCACGACGTGCTGAAGCAGCGAGTTCACGATCTGCGCTGTCGTCCTCCGCAGCACGGAAACGGGCCGTACCTCGTTCTCGAGCGGCTTCTCCCTGTCGGGCTGCTCGACGCGAATGACCGCTCGCGGGACGTTCCCGAAGATCGTCCCGTCGACGCGGACTCCCCCGGTCGGGAACGCTGCGTACGCTCGCGCGAGCTCGAGCGGGTTGACCGCCTCGGCGCCCAGGCCGATTGCGAAGAACGGTTCGAGCCGGCTACTCACGCCGAGCTCGCGGGCGGTCTTCGCGACTGCCCTCGGGCCGACGATCTCGGTCAGCTGGGCGTAGACGGAGTTGTCGGACTGCGTCGTCGCAACGTCGAGCGTCGCGGTGCCCAGGTACGCGTTGTCGTAGTTTCGCACCGACCAGAAGCGGTCACCGAGCGAGATCGAGAGCGGCCTGGAGACGAATGTCGAGCCCGGCGCGACACCCTGCTGGAGCGCGGCAGCGAGCACGAACGGCTTGAACGCGGAACCCGGCTGGCGCTGGGCCTGCGCCGCGAGGTTGAACTGGCTCTCACGGAAGTTCCGGCCTCCGACCATCGCGACCACGCTGCCGTCGCGCGGGTCGATGGCGACGAGTGCGGCGGCCGGCCCCTCGGGGTCGGGCAGCCACTTCGCGATCGCCCGCCGCGCCGCTCTCTGGAGCGCGAGGTCGATCGACGTCGTAACGCGGTACCCGCCGCCGAAGACCTTGGCAGCGCCGTATTCGCCGATCAATTGCTGCTTCACGTAGTTCGCGAAGTACGGAGCGACCGGCGTGTTGACCGACGGCGGCTGCATCGTGTCCGGCCTCGGCAGCGGCGCGGCCGACGCGGCGATCGAGTCGCGACGCGAGATCTTTCCCTGCTCGACCAGCAGCCGGAGGATCAAGTTGCGCCGCGCGCGTGCTTCGCGCGGGCTCGCGACGGGATCGTACCGGGACGGATCCTTGGGAATTGCCGCGAGCAGCGCCGCCTCGGGGAGCGTCAGCTCCGACGCACCGCGGCCGAAGTAGGTGAGCGCCGCCTGCTGCACGCCGTACGCACCGTTGCCGAAATAGATCGTGTTCAGGTACGCCGTGAGAATCTGCTCCTTGTCCCATCGCTGCTCGAGCTGCCACGCGAGCGCCGCCTCCTTCACCTTGCGGCTGATCGTGCGGTCGTCCTTCACGATCGCGTTCTTCACGAACTGCTGCGTGATGGTCGACCCACCCTGAACGACCCGCTTGTTCGTGATGTCCTGCCAGCCTGCGCGCAGGATCCCGCGGAGATCGACGCCGTCGTGCTCGTTAAATCGCCGATCCTCGATCGCGACGATCGCGTGCTTCATCAGCGGCGCGATCTCGTCCGGCTCGAGCAGGACGCGGCTCTCGTCGCCTCGCAGAACCGCGAGGACCGTCTTGCCGTCGTTCGCGTAGATGTAGCCGTCGCGCTCTGCCTCCACCTGGTACCGCGGGTCGAGCTTCGGGATCTCGCCTGCGAGCGCGGTCACGAAGCCGAACGTGAAGGCGGTCGAGCAGAGCAGCGCCAGGACCCCCAGGAGGACGAGGAGACGGAGCTTGCGAATCCTGCGCCGGGGCTTCGGGCGCGCAGCCGTTGAGGGTCTGCGACGAAGCACGGAAGCGGCGATTCTAGCCTGGGTGCGGGCGGCCTAGGCGCACCGAGGCCGCCCGCTTCAGGTGAGCGTCCGCTACTTGATGAACGGCTTGACGGCTCCGAGCACCGCGCTGGGCTCGAGCGCCTCGTCGAACGCGGACGGTGCAGGGCTCGCGCCGGTCAGCAGGCGGATTGCGGCGGCGTGTCGTGCTTCGATCTGCACGATCGATCCGGCCGCCGCAAGCACGTCCTTCGACTTGATCAGCGGTGCAGCACCGTTGTACGCGCCGACGCCCGTGTCCTCGAGCGTTTGTGCGAGCTTCAAGAACTGCCCCTGATTCTTCATCGAAAACGCGACCATCGGCGCAGGTACGGGTGTGCCACCGAGATCGTTGATCGTCTTGGTCAACGCGACGACGTGCTCGTTCTCGTGATCGCCGATCAGCTTCGCGAGTTGCATCACCTCGCCACTCAGCTTGAGCTTCTGACCGCGCTGGTAGAACGTCGCCTCGAGGTACTCGAGTGTCAGGGCGAAGTTCAGGATCCCGATGTCCCCCTCGCCGCCGCCCGGGATCAACTCCTGAGCGAGCGCCTGGCGAACGAACGGGCTCACCGCCCAGGTTCCGTAGACGGCGCCCGCGGCGAGCGCACCTTTGAGGATGAACGTGCTTCGGTTCATCCCGTCGATCTCGACCGCGGCCAGCTCGGGAGCGGTCATGTTCACATCGGACATCTAATGGCTCCTTTCTCGGCCTTGGCCGTTAGCTCACGATGAACGGCTGCACCTTTGGGAGCACCTCGTCCATCGAAGCCGGTTTCGCGAAGGCCCCGTCCGGAGTCGGGGACTTGCCTGTCAGGACGTTGAGCGCGGCCGCATGCCGGGCCTCGACCGAGTGGATCGAGATCGCCGCAGCGAGGATCTCCTTGTCCATGATGCGGCCCGCCTGGCCGAGGTACGCCGCGGCACCGAGGTTCTCGACAGTCGCGGCGAGCTCGAGCACGGATGTTGGGCTGTCGAGCGGGAACTTCGTCTTCGGCTTCATCGCAGGCGTCCCGCCGAGCTTCTCAACGGTGCCTTTGAGTGCCTCGACATGCTGCGCCTCGTGGTCGCCGATGACCTTGATCAGGTTCAGCTGCGCGCCCTTGAACAGGCCGCTGTCGATCACCTCGGCGTAGAAGTCGGCCTCGAGATACTCGAGCGTCAGCGCGTAGTTGACAATCTTGATGTCGCTAGACATCTGTGCGCCGGTTGTTGCACCGGCACCTGTCGTCGTTCCGGCGGCGTTTCCGCCGTCGTCTCCGCCGCACGCGGCGAGGAAGACACCGAACGCCGACGCGGCTCCTATGCCGCCTCCCATCAACTTCAGGAAACGACTTCGCGAGGACGGGTCGTGCGCGAGCTCGGCAAGCGCGCCAACCTGCCCTTCCTCGGTTCGTGCTGGGGTCACCTGTGCACCTCCGTGATGGACTCCGATCGCGGGATTCGGCTGGAATCGCCGATCGGTTCACCACCGCCTGTGCCAGGAGCCACCCTGGTC
Source organism: Actinomycetota bacterium (assembly GCA_013812235.1). Lineage (GTDB taxonomy): Bacteria > Actinomycetota > Thermoleophilia > Gaiellales > Gaiellaceae > JACCTU01. The sequence goes on from JACCTU010000209.1 coordinate 11,067, forward strand.
GAGCCGCCGTCAGTTAGAGCTAAATGCCGGCGCTGAAGATCGGGTCGCCCGTCGGCGTATCGGTGCCGCCGTCGTCCTCGACTGTGACGGCGACGCCGGACCCGGGCGGTACGGGCCGCGTCAGCCGCACGACATCGCGCTCGCGCTTCGCGTCGAAGACCCCCGCCGGCAGCATCTCCCCGTTCTTCGCCACCCAGAGCTCGTAGGTCTTGCCCGGTGGTGCCGTCGCCAGCCCCGACACGATCAGCGCTGCCTCACCGGTGTCCGTCACGACGACACGGCCGTTGGCGCCCTCGAGCGGAATCGACGTCGCCTCCGGGTCTGCCAAAATCGCCAAAAGGGTGCGCTCACGATCGAGCTCACTCGACACCGAGGCGGCCCAGAGCCCGAGGGCGATCGCGACGGTCGCCGCCACCGCGGCGACCGCCCCGAGAGCGGCCGGCAGTCTCCGACGGATCGGCACCACGTTCGAACGCTCTGCGTGCACGGCCTCGAGGATCCGTTCCCGGAGCGCGGGGGGCGGTGCAGGCGACGTGGCGCCGTACGCAAGCGCGGCGACGGGGTCGCGGAGCTCGGCGAGCTCCTCGCGGCAGCGCTCGCACGTGGCAAGGTGCTCCTCGTAGCGCTCCTCGTCGTGAGAGTCGAGCGCGTCGAGTGCGTAGCCCGCGGTCAGGTCGTGGATCGCGTCGTCTGCCATCGCTCTGGTTCGTGGTCGGGTTCCTCGAGCAGCTCGCGCAGGCGCGCGAGCCCGGTGAACATCCTGCTCTTGATCGTGCCGAGCGGTTGCCCGAGCCGCTCCGCGAGCTCGGACTGCGTGAAGCCGCCGTAGTACGCGAGCTCGATCGCCTCGCGCTGGTGGTCCGGAAGCTGTCGAAGTGCCCCCTGCACGCGCTCTCGCTCGAGCCGCAGCCACGCTTCCTCGTCGACCATTCCGCCGACGACCGAATCGACATCGGTGAGCTGGTCTGCACGCCTGCGCTCCTCGCGGCGGACGAGGTCTACAGCCCGGCGGTGCACGAACGTCAAGATCCAGGTGCTCGCCTTCGAACGCTCCGGGATGTAGCGGTGGGCGGAGCGCCAGACGGCGAGAAACGCTTCCTGGACGGCGTCCTCCGCAAGCGCCGCGTCGCGCAACACGCGGAGCGCGAGCCCGTAGGCCACGCGTCCGTAGCGGTCGTAGAGCGCCGCAAGTGCCGGTTCGTCTCCCTCCGCGGCAAGGGCGATCAATGCTTCGTCGGAGAGGTGGACGACGTCGGGCGGCACGTGGTGGCTCCGCGGCGGGGCGGGGCGGGCCCACGGTATCAGGATGGCCGCGGGTGTCATCTCGAATCTCCTTCGGCTACGGGCTCTGGCTGGTTCGAAAGCTCCCGTTCGGGTGAACCGCTCGGGCGGGTCTCGCGAATTCGCCCGCGACGACGGCCGCCATCAACCCAGTGCCGTCGCGGAGAGAGGAGCACCTCGATGCGAAGAGTCATACTTGCAGTACTCGCGCTCGCAGCAGCGGCAGTCGTCGCCGCACTCCTGCGGGGCCCGGCACCTTCCGCCGGCACGGCCTCGAGCCATCGCGAGGCACCGGCGATCTCGGAAGATCCGAGCGCCGACAACACCGACGTGTACGCGTTCCGGAGCCCGGACAAGCCGGACACGGTCACGGTGATCTCGAACTTCATCCCGGCCGAGGATCCGGCCGCGGGCCCGATGTACTACGAGTTTTCGCCATCGGCCCGGTACAACATCTACCTCGACCGGAACGGCGACGGCCGGCAGGACATCACCTACCGCTTCTCGTTCCGACCGAGCCAAAGTGTTGCCTTCCTACGCAACACGGTGCAGCCGTACACGGTAACGCGTATCGACGGCGGCCGCTCCCAGGTCGTCTTCAGCGGCAACACGCCCCCGAACAACATCGGCCCGCGGACGACGCCCGGCTACCGGCAGCTCGCCCAGAACGCAGTCGGGCAGCTCACGGGCGGCGGGCAGGTGTTCGCAGGTCAGCGTGACGATGCCTTCTTCGCCGACATCGGCGCGATCTTCGACTCGCTCGGCTTCCGCCGTGGGACGGGCAACGCTGGGGGTGGGAAGGAC
>JACCTU010000216.1 GCA_013812235.1 Actinomycetota bacterium
TCGCCGTCGCGCTCCTCGCAAGCTGCGGGGGCGAGGAGCGCGGGACGGCGACCCTGTGGGTGACGCGCGACCGCGGTGCGCAGGTGCTCGTGACGGCGGAGGTCGCCGCCGGGCAGAGTGCGATGCAGGCGCTCGACCGCGAGGCCGACCTCGACACGCGTTACGGCGGCCGCTACGTGCAAGTGGTGGAGGGGCTCGAGGGGTCGCTGTCCAAACGGCGCGACTGGTTCTGGTTCGTGAACGGATACGAGGCGGACCGCTCGGCTGCGGAGTACCGGCTGCGGGCGGGCGACGTCGTTTGGTTCGACTACCGCGACTGGGACAAGCGGAGGTCGCAACCCGTCGTCGTCGGCGCGTTTCCCGAGCCGTTCCTCCACGGCGTCGGCAAGCGCCGACCCGCCGTGGTTGTCTACGGCGCCGGGCTTCGGGCAGAGGCCGTGCGTTTTGCGGAGCTGCTTCGAGGCAGGGCCGTCGCCTGCTGCTCGACCGTCCCGCCGGCCGACGCGAACGTCCTGGCGCTCACGAGCGCGCCCAGACCCGGGGTTCAACTCTTCGTGGGCGAGTACCGCGGCAAGGCAGGCCCCGGAGAGGCGGTCCGCTTCGAGCTCACCGCCGCACCCGATGAGCTGCAACAGGTCGTCGAGCACGCGCGGCGCCGTTACGAATGGAGGCGGCCGCAGTCGTGACCGCGAGCGCGGGAGCGGTACTTCTCGCCGGCCTCGCGGCCACGGCGCTGCTTGCCGAACGCGTCGCCTCGGTCGCGGTGCTCGCCGCGCTCCTGCTCCTCGTGTGCCTGCGTGCGCACTCACCGCTCCGCCGCGTGTACCTGGCGGGGGCGATCCTGCCCGGTCTCGCGCTCTTCTTCCTCTGGCCCGTGCTCGGAACCGAGGGCTATCACGTGCTCTGGAGCGGGCCGCAGGTGCCGGTCCTCGGCACGCTGGACGTCACGGTCGAAGAGCTCGGCGGCGCAGCCCTGAACGCGCTGCGGCTGATCGCGGTCGGGCTCGCGTTCACGGCGTACGCGCTGCTGCTCGACCACGACCGACTGCTCGCGTCGGCATCGTTCGCCCGTCGCTCCGCGCTCGCGGTGGCCCTTGCCACGCGCCTCGTGCCCACCCTTCAGCGCGACGCCAACGGCCTCGTTGAAGCGCTGCGCGGGCGCGGTCTCGCGGTCGAAGGGCTCGCGGGCCACGCCCGCCTGCTCTCGCCTCTCGTTGCGGGCTCGCTCGAGCGGGCCGTCAACCTCGCGGAGGCGATGGAGGCGCGTGGCTTCGGTCGCGCCACGGTCACGCGCGCGCCTCGTCCACCGTGGCGCGCACACGACAGGCTCGGCGTCGCCGTGGCGGCCGTGCTCGTCCTGGCGGGACTTCTGTGGCTGTAGCGACGCTCGACCGCGTCACGTTCACGTACGCGGAGGGGGCGGCGCCTGCGCTGGTCGACGCAACGCTGACGCTCGAGCCGGGCGAGCTCGTCGCAGTCCTCGGCCCATCAGGTTCGGGCAAGTCGACGCTGCTCCGATCGCTTGCGGGGCTCGTGCCGCACTTCCACGGCGGGCGATTCTCGGGACGGGCGACCGTCGTGGGACGCGACACACGCGCGGTCCGGCCGGCGGAGCTCGCCGGCGACGTGGCGACGGTCTTTCAGGATCCGGAAGACCAGGTCGTCATGACGATCGTTCGCAACGAGGTCGCGTTCGGGCTGGAGAACGTCGCCACGGCGCCGGACGAGATCTGGGGGAGAGCGGAGGAGGCGCTGAAGGCCGTCGATGCGGGCCACCTCGCCGCGCGGCGCACGACCGAGCTCTCCGGCGGCGAGCTCCAGCGCGTCTGCCTTGCCGCGGCCCTCGCGCTCCGGCCGCGGCTGTTGCTGCTCGACGAGCCGACCTCCCAGCTCGACCCCGATGGAGCGGAGGTGTTCCTTCGGTCCGCGTCGTCGCTCGGGTCCGCGGTCGTGCTGTCGGAGCAACGCGTGGTACGGGCGCTCGACTTCGCGCACCGGGTTCTGTACCTCGAGCAGGGGCGGATCGTGCTCGACGCGCCGAACGCGGCAGCTCGCGAGTGGCTGCTCGAGCATCGACCCGCGTACGCCGGGGCCATGTGCGTTGCCAACAAGGGCAACGATCTGTCCGATGCCGTGGTCCAGATCGAGAACGCATGGTTTTCCTACGGCGACGTCTCGGTGCTCGAGGGTGCCTCGCTCGCGGTCCGCCGCGGCGAGATCGTGACCCTCGAAGGACCCAACGGGTCCGGAAAATCGACGCTGGCCAAGCTCGCTGCCGGGCTGCTCGAGCCGCAGCAAGGGCTCGTGCGCCGGGCCGGTCGCGCCGGGTACCTCTCCCAAGACCCCGGCCGATACCTCGCCTGCGAGCGGGTGGACGACGAAGTCGCGCTCGGCGTCGGCGGCGACAGGGACCGCGCGTACGCGGCACTCGACCAGTTCGGCCTCGCCTGGGCAGCCGAGCGCCATCCCCGCGACCTCTCGAGCGGCGAGCGCGAGCGGCTGGGGGTTGCGGCCGTCGTGGCCGGGGAGCCCGACCTGCTCGTCCTCGACGAGCCGACGCGGGGGGTCGACCCGGAGCGAAAGGCCGAGCTCGCGGCGTGGATCGTCCGCTACGCCGCCGCCGGTCATGGCGTGCTGATCGCTACCCACGACCCGACATTCCCGGCACACCGGCGTATCTCCCTCGGCGGCCGCGTGACGGAGGAACGTGTCGCCGCGTAGCGTCGCGACGCTCGCCGCACTCGGCGCGCTTGCGGCGGCAGCATGGGCGGGTCTCGACCCGCACCGCGGCCCGCTCGCGTTCCTGCTCGTCGCTGCGGCGATCGTGGTCGCCGGCTTCGCGTGGTTCGAAGGGGGTGCCGAGGCTGCCAAGGACGTCACGCTCGTCGCGACGCTCGGCGGGATCGCCGCCGCCGGGCGAGTGTTGTTCGTCGCCGTCCCGAATGTCCAGCCGGTGACCGTGATCGCGGCCGCGTCCGGCGCCGCGCTCGGCCCGCGCCGGGGGTTCGCGGTCGGCGCGCTCGCTGCGCTTGCGTCGAACGTCTTCCTGGGGCAGGGCCCGCACACGCCGTGGCAGATGCTCGGGTGGGGCCTCTGCGGGGTCCTCGGCGGTCTCGCGCGCCCGCTCGTGCGGCGGCGGCTCGTCTTCGCGATCTTCTGCTTCGCACTCGGGTTCGTGTACGGGATGCCGCTCGACCTGTACACGTGGCTCTACCTACCCCACAACGAGGCCTCCCTCGTCGCCGTGCTTGCGCGCGGGTTTCCGTTCAACCTGGCGCACGCGCTCGGGAACCTCGCGCTCGCGCTCGTAGCCGGTCCCGAGCTGCGGCGTGTGCTCGAACGCTACGAACGGCAAACGCGAACCGAGGTCGTGTACGCATGATGCGTCTGCTCGCCCTGCTCGTCGCCGTCGCCGTCGCGTTCGCTCCAGGTGCAGGGGCGGCGGACGATGTCTCCGTGCGCTATCTCCTCTCACGCGAGCGACCTGGGGGAGGGTTTGCCGAGGCCACCGGGACGCCGGGGGTCTCGCTGACGGCGTGGGCGGTGCTCGGCCTCCGTGCGCGCGGCGCATCGCCCTCGCCCGAGACGCGCGAGTATCTCCTCCGCACCGAGGCCCGCGACGTCCCGGAGCTCGAGCTCGCACTGATGGCCCGTGCCGTCTCGGGCGCGGAGACCTCGACGCAGGTTGCCCGCCTTCGCGCCGCGATTCGGCCGAGCGGGCTGATCGGATCGTCGCTCAACTCGACGATCTGGGGCGTCCTCGCGCTTCGCCAGGTCCGTGAGCCGGTGCCGGCCGCATCGAAGCGGCTACTGCTCGCGCGGCAGTCGAGTTCAGGCGGCTGGGGGTGGGGCGCAGGGGTTCCTCCGGACTCGAACGACACCGCCGCAGCAGTCCAGGCGCTTCGCGCGCTCGGCGTGCGTGGGAAGCCGATCTCGCGCGCGCTCGACTTCCTCCGCAAGCATCGGAATCCCGACGGCGGTTTCGAGCTCTCGAGAGGCCGAGGCTCCGACACGCAGTCGACCGCGTGGGCGGTGCAGGCGTTTGTCGCCGCCGGCGTGCGGCTCCCGAAAGGCGCGCTCGGCTATCTGGCGCGGATGCGCCGCGCGGACGGCAGCTACCGCTACTCCGCGCGCTATCCGGCAGCTACGCCGGTCTGGGTGACCTCGCAAGTGCTGCCCGCTGTGGCGCGCGAGCCCTTTCCGCTGCGCTAAGAGGGGCTTACGCCCTGGTCGTCGACCCACGAGCTGACGAGCCCGCGATAGTGCTCGACGAAGTACTCCTGCTCCTGGACCGGGAACGTCGCCTTGATGGTCTGCACGAGCAGCTCGTCGAACGACGGGCCCTCGAAGTACTCGACCGTCAGGTCGTCGAGGCGCGCGAGCGACTCGGAGACGAACTCCTCGTAGCGTTCGGTCTCGAAGTACTCGTCGGCGAGCCGCCGGTACTCGCGCAGCTTCTCGTCGTAGGAGAGATCCTCGCGGTCGCCGACTGCGAAGTATTCACGCGTGTCGACGTCGACGCGCATCGGCCGGCCGGTCACGACGCAGAAGGCGGACCAGCGCAGCAACGCGCGCATCGCCCACGGGAAGTAGTAGTGAAGCGACGTGATCGCGACGTCCGGCGAGGCGTTCGCGTAATCGATCGGCGAGGCCTCGCCGTCCTTGACGATCGTCTCGCACGAGTTGAACTCCCACCGGAAGAACGCGTTCACGAGTCGCGACACGGTCACGACCTCCCAGCCGAGCTCCGGCGAGAGGAACGCGTGCTCGACTTGGTACCGGTCGAACATCGGGCGGTCGGGCTCGAAGCGCATCACCATCGTCTCTCAGCCCCGATCGAGAGCGAGCGCGCGAAGACGTCGAAGTCCTCGAGCGCGCCCTGCACGTGCATCATCCGCTCGCCGGACTCGTCGTAGTGTCGACGAAGCTCCTCCGGGGTCGTGACCCGCGACACGCCGATCCATTGCCCGCCGTCGAACGGCTTCATGAAGAGCGGGTAGCCGACCTGCGCGCCGATCTTGGCCAACTCGAAGGGCGAGTTGTAGCGCTCGGCGGTCTCGACGAAGCGCGGGTTGCTCGGCGGGACCTTGTGGGGAATCAGCCACGTCTCCGGAACCTTCAGCCCCAGCCGCATCATCGCGCAGTAGGCGGAGTGCTTCTCCATCGACTGGAACGTGAACGGGTTGTTCAACAGGTAGACGTCGTCCATCAGCGCGACCTTCTTCAGCCACGCGCGCGGGAGGTCGTACCACCACGCGAGCCGGTCGATCACGAGCGAGTAGCGCGGCCGTGACCGGAGGTCGAACGGCTCGTTGACGATCCGCTCGGTCGTGAGCTCGTGCTTCTCGCTGCCCCAGCGAATCGGTCCCAGCTTCGTGACGAGGGACTCGAAGGCGGAGGGCCAGTCGTCCTCGGTCCCGAGCAGCAGCCCGATCAGGTGCGACGGCATCAGACGAACCTCGGCAGGTGGTGCGCGAGCTGCTCGCGCCACGACGACCAGCCGCGCGGTGGGTACTCGTTCCCCCAGCCGGCGACCTCGCAGCGAATGCCCTGCTCGCCGAGCAGCGCGCCAAATCGCCTCGTGCTCTCGAGCGCGCCGGTCGTGTCCTCCCACTGGCCGCTCCCGCAGACGAGGACGAGCGACACATGCTCGCGCAGCCAGTCCAGGTGGTCGCCGCTCAGATGGCTCGATCGGATCGAGAGGGCTCGATCATCCCGGCGGGGGCCTGGTCGTCGTCGATCCAGACGGGCCGCTCGTAGCCGTCGAGCTCCAGCACGGAGCGCTCGCCGAACGGCGCGCTCGCGCGCAGCGGGTTCTCGGGATCGACGAGGGTCTCTGTCGTGCCGTCCGCGCGCTCGACCTCGAGCGCGTACTCGAGCCGGGCGAGCCCGTCCGGCCGCGGCGCGCGGAGCCCCCAGTCCGCGTCCGGCCGCGTCTCCGGAACTCGAGCAGTGCCTGGCGCTTGAAGGCGTCGGTCCGCAGGCGTACCGCCTTTACGTCAACCGACGGTACGCGGAACGAGAGCACGACCTCGCTCACGCGCGCCGCTTCACCCACTCGGTCATCACGGCGTACGGCTTGAAGCCGAGCTCGTCGTTGATCGCGAGCATCCCGGCGTTCTCTGAGTCGTTCTCGGTCATGAGGCGGGAGATGCCCGCCTCTGCGCAGCCGCGAACGACCGCGAGCTTCGCGAGGCGTGCAAGGCTGCGCCGCCGGTACGCCCGCGCGGTGCCCGTGAGGTCGTGATCGGCGAGTCCGCGCGAGCGGTCGACGTGGACCCAGGAGAGCGCCGCGGGCACGTCGTCGACGAGCACGACGACGCTGAGCTCGCGGTCGAGATCCGGGTTCCCGATCGTCTCGTCCAGCCACTCGTCGAGTGGAACGTTCGTCTCCGGGTTGTCCGCCGGCATGTCGGCCGCCGCTTCGGCGTAGAGCGCGTGCACGTCCGGGAGCCGATCGAGAAGCTCGGCGACTGGGGTGACCCGCACGCCATCCGGACGCTCATCGAGGCGCGACGTGTCGACGACGGACGGGTCGAGAGAGGACAGGCGCTCGACGCGACCCGGAACGAACCCGCGCTGCTCGAGAAACGACGCACTCTCCGAGTCCGCCCAGCTGCGCAGCTCACGTGCACCGTGCGACGCGAGGTGCTGCAACCCTTCCTCGAAGAGCGCCGAGCCGACGCCGCGCCGCCGGTGGTCGGGATGCACGATCACCCAGACACCGCCAGCGTCGTCGACCTCCGTCGCCCAGTCGAACTCGGCCTCGCCCCACCCGACGATCCGGCCGGCCTCTTCGGCGACCCAGAGCTTGCGGTGCGCACGCGGCGGGACGGAAGAGAGGCGATGCCGTGTGCCGGCCGCAGTCGAAAACCACGGGCTGTGCTCGGCGATCAGCGCCGAGCCGTCCTCGGCGTCGGAGTCCTCGTACTCCCGGATCACGCGGTTAGGTCGAGTTGCTGAACTCGCCGCGGCCCATCGCCTGGCGCTTTTCCAGGTCGGCGGGGTCGACGAGCTGCCCGTCGCGGCCCACGTAGCCGCCCTTCCCTCCGACGATCAGCAGCACGAGGTCGTCCTCGCCGCCGTTCGAGACCAGCCGCGGCGTGGCTGCTTCGACGTGCGCCAGACCGCCGGGCCCGAGCTCGCGCACGTCGCCGTCGACGTCGAAGCGGGCGGTCCCGCTGTGCACGAAGTAGAGCTCGTCCTGCTCGTCGTGGTAGTGGAGGATCCCCTCCGCGCCCGGCGGGTAGACGATTGCGTTGACGCCGAACGCGGTCACGCCGAGACCCTGCCGGATCTTCCGGAAGCCGTAGTTGTCGCCGAGCTCGTCGAGCGTCCCAAAGCTGTGCGCCATCAATGACCCTCCTTGCTCATCGCTAGCATCGCCGGAGTGCCGGTCGTCTCGCCCGAAACCTACCTCGCTGGGCTGAACGAAGCCCAGCGCGACGCCGTGCTCCACACGGAGGGGCCTGTCCTCGTGGTCGCCGGCGCGGGCTCGGGGAAGACGCGCGTGCTCACGCACCGCGTCGCGCACCTGATCGGCGCAATCGGTGCGAAGGCGAACGAGATCCTCGCGATCACCTTCACGAACCGCGCGGCCGATGAGATGCGCACGCGCCAATGGGATCTCCTCGGCGAGGACGCTCGCGGCACGTGGATCCTCACGTTCCACGCCGCCTGCGGGCGCATCCTGCGCCGGGAGGCACAGCACCTCGGCTACAAGACGAACTTCACGATCTACGACCAGGCCGATCAGGTCCGTCTGGTCAAGATCGTGCTCGAGGAGCTCGAGCGCGACACGAAGCGCTTCGTTCCGCGCGGGATCCACGCGCAGATCTCGAACGCGAAGAACCAGCTGATCACGCCCGACGACTACCGTGAGCGCGTCGCGTCGTTCTACGACCAGACGGTGGCCGACGTCTACGACCTCTACCAGCGACGGCTGCACGCGTCGAACGCGGTCGACTTCGACGACATGCTGATGCTGACCGTCCAGGTGCTCGAGCGCTTCCCCGAGGCGCGCGAGAAGTGGCAGAAGACCTTTCGTTACGTCCTCGTCGACGAGTACCAGGACACGAACCACGCGCAGTACCGGCTTCTGCAGCTGCTCGCCCAGAAGCACCTGAACGTCTTTGCGGTCGGCGATCCCGACCAGTCGATCTACGCGTTCCGCGGTGCGGACATCCGCAACATCCTCGAGTTCGAGCGCGACTTTCCGGGCACGAAAACGATTGCGCTCGAACAGAACTACCGCTCGACGAACGCGATCCTCGGGGGCGCGAACGCCGTCATCTCGAACAACCGCGAGCGGAAGCCGAAGAACCTCTGGTCCGAGCTCGGGACCGGCGACCCGGTTCGGGTCGTCGAGCTCGAGGACGAGCACGCCGAGGCGCGCTTCGTCGCGGTGGAGATCGCGAGGCTCGTCGAGGAGGGCTTCAACGGCGACGAGATCGCGGTCTTCTACCGGACGAACGCGCAGTCGCGTGTGCTCGAGGACGTGCTCGTGCGCCAGGGGATCGCGTACCAGGTGATCGGCGGGCCGCGCTTCTATGAGCGGGCTGAGGTGAAAGACCTCATCTCGTACCTCCAGGTACTCGACAACCCCTTCGACACGGTGAGCCTGTTGCGGATCGCGAACAAGCCGCGACGCGGGATCGGCGAGTCCTCGGTCGCGCGGCTCCAGAACTACGCGAGCGGCCGTGGGATCTCGTTCTGGGAGGCGATGGAGTTCCCAGCGGAGGCCGGGCTCGCGACGAAGTCGGTGAAGGCGGTGGCGAGCTTCCGCACGATGATCCAGTCACTGATGTCCGAGCTCGACCGCCCGGTCGCGGACATCGTCCAAGACGTGCTCGGGCGCTCCGGCTACATCGACTCGCTGGAGGCAGAACGCACCGTGGAAGCACAGGGCCGGCTCGAGAACCTGCAGGAGCTCGTCGGCGTCGCGCAGGAGTACCAGCAGCAGGCCGAGGAGCCATCGCTCTCGTCGTTCCTGCAGGAGATCTCGCTCTACTCCGACCAGGATGCGATTCGCGGCGAAGCCTCACTCGTGACGCTGATGACGCTCCACAACGCGAAGGGCCTCGAGTTTCGCGCCGTGTTCATGATCGGGATGGAGGAGGGGATCTTCCCGCACGCGCGCTCGATCGAGGAAAACTCGCTCGAGGAAGAGCGCCGCTTGGCCTACGTCGGGTTGACGCGCGCGCGCGAGCGACTGACGCTGCTGCACTCCGCGTCGCGGGCGCTGTACGGCGGGCGGAACTACAACCTGCCCTCGCGCTTCCTCGACGAGCTTCCCACCGAGCACGTCGAGCGCGAGCGGCTCGCGCCTGCGACCTGGACGGCGCGCTCCCCCGCGCCCGAGATTGCTCCGCGCACGAACGTCCCGACCCTCATGACGGGCGACTCCGTGCGCCACGGCACGCTCGGCGAGGGCGTGGTCACGCGGATCGAGGCCGGCGGGGTCGTCACGGTGCGCTTCGCGGGGGACGGCATCGAGCGACGCCTCGTGCTCGACTACGCGCCGCTTGAGAAGATCGTGTAGTGCCGATCGAGATCCGTCAACCCGCGGAGGAGGAGCTCCGGGACGCGATGCACGCCGCCGAGCAGGGGTTCGGCGCGGGGATCACGGATGAGGACTGGGAGCGCGAGCGGATCACGCTGCCCGCCCAGCGTGCGGTGGCGGCCTTCGACGATGGTCGCGCGGTCGCGCTCGCGGGCGCGTACGAGTTCGAGCTCACCATTCCCGGCGGACAGGTGCCCTGCGCGGGCGTGACGTGGGTCGGCGTCCTGCCGACGCACCGCCGGCAGGGGATCCTGCGGCGGCTGATGGCGAAGCAACTCGTGGACGTGCGCGAGTGGGGCGAGCCGATCGCCGCGCTCTGGGCGTCCGAGGCGGCGATCTACGGGCGCTTCGGCTACGGGCTTGCGGTGCCGAGCGCGACGCTGAAGGCCGATAGCGGCCGGTACGAGCTGCGCGACGATCCCGGCAGACAGGGCACCTGGCGGCTCGTCGACGCTGCAACCGCATTCGACCTCGTTCGACCGGTGCACGACCACGTGCGGCGTGCGCGGCCGGGCATGCCGACGCGCACCGAGCACTGGTGGCGGAACCATCGCCTCGCCGACTCCGAGAACTGGCGTCGCGGTGCGAGCGAGAAGTTCTACGCGGTGCTCGAGCTCGACGGAGCGGTCGCCGGCTATGCGATCTATCGCGTGAAGAGCGAGTGGGAGGGAGGCTTTGCGAAGGGCGTGGTGCGCGTGCTGGAAGCGGTCGGGACTTCGCCGGCCGCGGAACGAGAGGTGTGGCGGTACCTGTTCGGGATCGACCTGACGACGACGGTCGACGTCTATCCGTTCGATCCCGCCTCGCCGCTCTTCCTGACGGTGCGAGATCCGCGCGCGCTCCACATGGGCCTGCACGACGGGCTCTGGCTGCGGCTCGTGGACGTCGACGCGGCGCTTCGCGCGCGGTCGTACCGGAGCGGCCAGCCGGTCGTTGTCGGCGTTCGCGACGAGTTTTGCCCGTGGAACGAGGGCGCGTACCGCCTCGGCGCCGAGCCCGGGCGGACGGACGCGGCGCCCGAGCTCGAACTGGACGTCGCCGACCTCGCCGCCGTGTACCTCGGCGCGTTCGACTTCGCGCACCTCGCGCGCGCCGACCGCGTGCGGGAGCTCACGCCCGGCGCTCTCGAGCGCGCGTCCGACCTCGTCCACACACCGCTCCCGCCGTTCTGCCCGGAGGTCTTCTGATGTTCGACGTCCGCTCGACCGAGAATCTGGAGGACTTCCAGCGCGCGTTTCTGGCGATCGGCCAGTACTTCGGCGCGGAGCCAACATCGGAGCGGTTGGAGAAGTTCAGTCAGAGCTTGCCGTTCGAGCGGATGCACGCAGCGCGGGAAAACGGCGCGATCGTCGGCGGCGCGGGTGTCTTCCCGTTCGAGCTCTCGATCCCCGGCGCGGTCGTGCGCTGCGCGGGCGTCACGGTCGTAGGCGTGTACCCGACGCACCGTCGCCGGGGCGTCCTCCGCGCGATGATGCGCGCGCAACTCGACGACATCCATGCGCGCGGCGAGTCGATCGCGGCGCTCTGGGCCTCCGAGGAGACGATCTACGGACGCTTCGGCTACGGGATGGCGTCGTACGCCGGCGAGATCTCGCTCGCGCGAGAGCACTCCGAGTTCGCGCGCCCGCTCGAGCCGCGCGGCCGCTTGCGCATGCTCGAGCCGAGCGAGGCCCTCGAGTTGCTTCCGCCGCTCTGGGAGCGTGCTTTTCCGCAGACGCCCGGGATGTTCAGACGCGAGCGCCCCTGGTGGGAGAACCGGGTGGTCCACGACCCGCCCGAGCGTCGCGACGGCGGCGGACCGAAGCGCTTCGCTCTGCTCGAGCTCGACGGCGAGCCGCAGGCCTACGCGATCTACCGGCACAACCCGAAGTGGGACGAGGGCTCGTCGGCGGCGCAGCTCGGGGTGATCGAGACGATCGGCGCGACGCCGCGCGGGACCGCCGAGATCTGGCGCTTCCTGCTCGACATCGACTGGCAGGCGACGATCAGCGCGGAGCTGCTGCCGATCGACCACCCGCTCTTCTTCCTGCTCGCGAAGCCCCGACGGATGAAGTACCGGATGAGCGACGGGATCTGGGTGCGCCTCGTCGACGTGGGCGCTGCGCTCTCTGCTCGCTCATACGCGCACGACAGCGAGGTCGTGTTCGAGGTCGCCGACACGTTCGCGCCCTGGAACGAGGGCCGCTGGAAGCTCGCGGGCGGCTCGTGTGAGCGAACGGAAGACGAAGCCGACCTTCGCTGCGACGTGACCGCGCTCGGCTCCGTCTACCTCGGCGGCTTCACGTTCGCCGAGCTGCAGCGAGGCCTGCGCGTGGAGGAGCTTCGCGAGGGCGCAATCGACCGCGCAGACTCGATCTTCCGCCGCACCGGCGTCGCACCCTGGTGCCCCGAGATTTTCTGAGCTACCCTCCCCAGCTTCGTGAGGGCGTTGGTCGTCGTCTTGGGGTCGCTTGCGCTGGTCCCGTCCGCCTACGGGTGGACCGACAGCGGGCGTCAGCTTGAGCTCGACTGGCCTGCTGACGGCCGGTTGAACTCGCCGTTCGGCTGGGACGGCGGTAGGCCACACGCCGGTCTCGACATCGGCGTGCTCCGCTCGCTCGACGTCCACGCTGCAGAGGACGGCGTGGTCACGCGGGTCGGCTGGATCGCCGGCTACGACGGCTACGGAATGATCGTCGAGATCCAGCTGAACGAGCGCTACTCGAATCTCTACGCGCATCTCTCGAAGGCGACGGTGCGCGTCGGCCAGAACGTGCGCGCGGGCGATCGCCTCGGCCTCGCCGGCTGCACGGGCCGGTGCACCGGCACGCATCTGCACTTCGAGCTCCGCGACCGCGAAGTCCCCATCGATCCGATGCCGCTGATCACTGGGTACAATCTGGCCTCCTAGGGCGGTTAGCTCAGTTGGGAGAGCACCAGCTCGACAAGCTGGGGGTCACTGGTTCGAGCCCAGTACCGCCCATCGGAAAGGCGCTGGAGACAGCGCCTTTTTCGTTGCCGCAGTTCGCGCGCGACAGTCATGAAACGCGCCGCCTGCAAAGCGTTTGCAAAGCACGGCCCGAGGTCCGACACGCCCGGCAAGCTGACGCCGTGGCAGTCCGCAATCCGAATGGCCATGCCGAGTCTCGTGCCGCTAATGCCAGGCGAGGGGTGGTCGGCCGCGTCTACTTCGAGCGCGGCCGCCCCGTCACGGTTCTGATCCGCTGGGGAACGGGCGGCGGACCGCGCAACGTCCTGATTCGCCGCGAACGATGCCAAGCTTGTGACTCGCTCCATTTCCGCGGACTGCGCCGCGCTGCCTGACTCGCCGAACAGGCCGAGCGTTCCTACGCCGACGGGCGGGCCGCCTCGGTGACGCGAGCCATCCATTGACGAGTAGCACGCGGTGAACGCAGGCGTGCCACCGCGAGATGCTGGTTCGTCGGCTGGGCGAACATGCGCGGGTATTCCCGGCGCTGTCCCCGATGTGATCTGAGCGCCGTGAGCACCCCTCTCGCGGCTGCGAGCATCTGCTTGGGCAGTCCGGTCCTTCGACCCGTCTGAGCGGCCTGCGCGCTGAGCGCCGCGGTGCGGGTGCGCGCGCGTCTTGCGAGCCGCCACAAGCTCACATACACGGGATAGTCGAGCCAGATGATTGTGTCCGCCCGAGGCCAGACCAAGTCGCGCACGGTGCGCTTGTTGCCGTCCGTGACCCAACGATCCCCTGCGATTGCCGCGCTCGTTCTCTCGCGCAGCAAGGACAGGGGCGCTCTACTGAAGTCCGGGCCGAAGTACAGCGAGTCCAGCTCGACATGGGGCACGCCGAGAGCAGCCGCAAGCTCTCGTGCGATGGTGGTCTTGCCGGACCCGGTTCGCCCAAGTATCAGAATCCGCTCGCATCCTGTCAGGGTGTTCAGGGGATCGCGCTGCTGCTGTTGGTTCGTTGCGGAATGGTTCGCAGACGCGCGCGCCGCGACCGGCGGCTCGCCTCGACGAGCATGTAGCTCAGCGCCTGTTTGCGTCTGATCTGCTTCTCGTTCGTCTGTCATTGTCCTCTAATTCTTCGCGGGCCAACGGGGCAAGCGAGCGGACTTGGGAGGCCCTCTCAGGCTACCGGTGGAGGGTTCAGCAGCCGGAGAACGCCGGCGCTTGCAAGTGCCATGGCCTAGCTTTTGCTTGGCGCGCGGGGGCTAACGGCAGCGGCCTGCGGCGCCGAAGTACGCGAGGAAGGCGTACCAACTCGTAAAGTCGAACGCGAGGAGCATCCCGGCGAGCCTACGGGCATGCTCGCGGAGGCGGCGAAAACCCGCGCCGCTGCGCGGTTTCGCGAGCGGCGGCGGGTGGCAAGCGGCTAGGCTCGCTCGACAAGCTGGAGGTCACGGGTTCGAGCCCAGTACCGCCCCGCGGGTTTTTGCGACTACGCTGCCGGCGTGGCTTCCGCGTGATTCGTCCCGACGAGCTCGAGTGGACGACGCGCGACCACGCCCAACGAGGCGCCGCGCCACGTCGCCGAGCTGAGCGAGCTCGCCGGCTTCGCACACACCCGCGCGAACGTCTGGCGCTACGACCCCGGGGCCAAGGGGCGCCGGCACACGCACACGGTCCAGGAGGAGACGTTCGTCGTCCTCGCGGGAACGCTTTCGATGTACCTCGGCGACCACCCGGAGCGTCAGGATGTGCCTACCGGCGGACTCGTCCACGTCGAGCCGGGCACACCGCTACAGACGGCGAACCACGGCGACGAGGATCTCGTCCCCTACATCTACGGCACTCCGCCAGAGCGCGAGCAAGCCGAGATCCTCGACTCCGCGCTGTAGCCGCGGCGCTCCCCGGCGGGCGTTCGTAAACCCCACAACGAGAAAGCCCCGCTGGCGGCGGGGCTCTCTCGTTCGCCACGTCTGAGCTCTTCCCTGTGTCCCTGGCTCTCGAACGAGCTGCGGCTCGGGCGGCCGTGATCCAACCGCCGTCCTTGCACTCTTCCTTGCTTTCCGCGACGTCGTACGGCTCGAAGTCGTACACCGTGCCGTGCATTGATCAGCTGCTCGCCCGCCTGTTTCGTGTGGGCGTCGTGCGTAATCTCCCAGCGACGGCCGTTTGCGTCCTTAAAGCGCGCCCAGACGACGAACGCGTCGCTGACTGCGCTCTCGTGGACGCCACGGCACATCTCCGGCGGGACCTCGGCGTCCACGACTCGCCAGACGTCGAGCGGCTGGATGTCGCTCTTCTGCAGAACGTGGCGAGACTCACCCCCTAGCAATCGAGGCGGACCAATGCGGAACAGACTCACTTTTGCTGTTGGCGGTTGCGATTCTCGGAGTTGGGTTTGCGGTTCCGACGGCGTCAGCAGACGTGTATCGCGTGGCGCAGGACGATACGACTGCGGCGAGCGAGGACGACGACGGGACCGACTACGGCTGGATCGGGCTTCTCGGTCTTGCTGGACTTGCTGGTCTGGCAGGTCCGAAGCGGCGCGACGATGACACTGTCCGCCGTGAGCCTGCGGTTGGTCGGACGGACGTCACGCGCGATCGCTAGGCACTAGCGGCCATAGGGGAGGCCCACGCGTTGGCCTCCCCATAGCTCTTCCTCCACGGGGAGGTCCGCTCGGCTACGCCGTTAGGGTTCACGGCCTACTCGGAGAGGGGGAAGTCATGAAGAACCGTTGGCCGGTGGTGCTTTCAGTTACTGCGCTCGTCGTCGCCGTGCTCGGCGCGACACCCGTCGGGGAGGCGGCGTTGAACGCCTTGCCGCGCAACTCCGTTGGACCGCTGCAACTGAAGACCAACGCCGTGACGAGCGTGAAGGTGAAGAACGGCTCGCTTCTCCGGGCCGACTTTCGCGCCGGTCAGATCCCGGCCGGGGCGGCCGGGCCGGCGGGGCCCGCGGGGGCGCAGGGCGCTCCTGGCACGAGCGGCCTCCAGACCGTGTTCACGACGAGCCCCATCAACTCGTCGACGACGCGCACCCTGACCGCGACCTGTCCGAGCGGCAAGGTGGCGCTCGGGGGCGGGGTGGCGGTAACTCCGACGACCGCGACCGAGGTGGCCATCACCGCGAGCTACCTCGCAAACTCGACGACGTGGACCGCGTCGGCGCAGGAGGTCAACACTCAGGCGGTGAGCTGGGGCCTGAACGTCGTCGTCATCTGCGCGCTCGTGGCGCCGTAGCTGGGCCCTAACCGATCTCGTCCTCGTCCCACGCCGGGCGCTCCTCGGTGCGGCGGCGCGCGAGCTCGCGCGTTTGCTCGACGAAGCACTTCGTGTCAGCCTCGTGAGCCTTCTCCATGAACTGGCCGGGCGGCTTTTCGGGGCCCTCGTCGCGGTCGTCTCCCTCCACGTCACAGAGGACCCCGACGCACGCTCGGTCTTGCAGCATGCTCCGTGAGTGGATCCGGTCGACCCCGAAGAGGCAACCGCGAGGGCCGAGCCGATCGTCGCGGCGATTCCCGCCGACACCAGGCTCGGCGCGGTTCACCTCACCGTTGCCGACCTCGACCGCTCGGTCGGTTACTACGAACGCGAGATCGGGCTCGTAGTGCGCGAGCGCGAGGTTGGCCGCGCGGCGCTCGGCGCGGGCGGGGAGGATCTCCTCGTGCTCGTCGAGGAGCCGGGGGCCAAGCCCGCCGACGGCTTCTCCGGGCTTTACCACTTCGCGCTGCTCGTGCCCCATCGCGCCGATCTCGCCCGCTGGCTCGCGCACGCAGCGCGTGAGCAGGTGCGGCTCGTCGGGGTGTCCGACCACTTCGTGAGCGAGGCGCTCTACCTCCGCGACCCCGACCACCACGGGATCGAGATCTACGCCGACCGGCCGCGCGAGCTCTGGGAGGGGCAGGTGTCGCAGCGCATGACGTCGCTGCCGCTCGACACGGAAGACCTCGTCTCAATCCTGGACGACTCGACGAGCGCGTCGTTCGACGGGCTGCCGCAGGACACCGTCATGGGCCACGTGCACCTGCGGGTCTCGGAGATCGCGGCGACCGTTGCGTTCTACGGCGACGC
This sequence comes from Actinomycetota bacterium, assembly GCA_013812235.1. Classification (GTDB taxonomy): domain Bacteria; phylum Actinomycetota; class Thermoleophilia; order Gaiellales; family Gaiellaceae; genus JACCTU01. The sequence goes on from JACCTU010000216.1 coordinate 16,540, forward strand.
CCTGGGCTTCGGGTTGATGGCGCAGCTCGGCGCCCAGGCGGCGTTCCTCAGTGCGGGCGGCTATCACCACCATCTCGGCGCGAACGCCTGGGAGAGCGCCGGGGCAGGGCAGGCGCCGGCCGGTTACGCGTCGCTCCGCCACGCGACGGTCGTTCTCCCGAGCGTGGACACCCGCGACGCGCTCGTCGAGCGGGCGGGCGGTGCGGCGGACAAGGTCGACGGTGCTCCTGTGATCCGTGACCCGAGCGGCAACCGGCTCGCCCTCGCAACCGCCTGACCCTCAGGCGGGGGGCCGCCCCTCTACCGTAAGGCTTCCGCGTTCGTTGCCGGCTCGCTCGTCATCGGCGCCGCGCTCGGCGCCGCGTTCGGCGCGGTTCCGTTGACCTCGCTCGGCCTGGCCGATCCCCTCCTATCTCGGGTCGCAACGCTCGTTCGGGTACCGCCTCCAGGCGCGGTCGGTGCTCTGCCAGCTGCAATCGGAGCGGAACACCGCGATCCTCGCCGGGGCCGTCTCGGCCCGCGCATCGGCACCGGCTCCCCGTCGAGCGCAGCCTGTTCCGCAGGCAACGTCAGCTCAGCGGGCGACCACCGAAGCGCAGCCCGTCGCCCCGGACGCTCGGCCTCCCGTACCGTAACTCCGCTGCCGCCTCCGGTCTCGAAGTCGCACGTCGCCTAGCGGCGACTACTTCGTGACTGTCAGCGTCGCGCGCATCCCGCGTGCGCGATGGTCTGCGATCGTGCACCAGAGCTCGTAGCGGCCGGGGTAGAGCCGGAACGAGATGGTGCGATCATCGCCGGGCGAGACCTCCGGCGTCAGATACGTTCGCGCCCCCCTCGTGGTTCGACGCAGCGCCAGGTCGTGAGGGTCTTCGCCGAGGTTGACCAGCTGCACGATCAGGCGTGTCTGACGGAGCTTCACCCGCGACAGCACGAAGTCGAACTCGCTCGCGGTGACCTGCATGCGTGAGGGAGGCCGGCTCGTCGCCGCGTACGCCGCGGACGCGACCAGCGCCGCTGCGAGCACGAGTGCAAGTGCGAACAACCTCATCTCAAGAGCGCTGGGCGTGCGAACGACGCAGCGCCTGGGATGATCGCTGCGGCATCGGTGTCGAACCACTGCTCGAGGATTGCGCTGTAGAAACCGCGGAAGTCCGCCGTCGCGCGCAGGTTGCCCTGCTCGTCTAGACCGCTTCCGAGGCCGGGGAACTCGCCGATCATCCGCCCGTGCACGCGGGAGCCGATGAGAAGCCCGAGCCCGCCGGCGCCGTGGTCGGTTCCGTCGGAGCCATTCTCGCGCGCGCGGCGGCCGAACTCCGACCAGACGTGAACGAGCACACGGTCGGCGAGGCCGCGCGCCTCGAGGTCGCGCTGGAACGCCACGAGCGAGTCGGCGGTCAGCTTGAGCGCCGTGTTCAGCTCGTCTGCCTGGTCGGCGTGGGTGTCGTACATCCCCGGAGCCTTCAACGCGGCGCAGCGAATCGGCAGCCCCGCCGACAGCATCGCCGCCAGGCCCGCGAGGCGGCGCGGGAACTCGTCCGTCGACTGCGGGTACAAGGGCGGGACCTGACCGACCCCCGCGCCGAGCCCTTGCAGCTCCCGCCTGAGCCGATGCGATTGCGCTGCGGCGGAGGCGACATCGCGGATCGCCCGGTCACGACTCGCCGCGTGGGCCAACCCGAGCTCTCCGACTGCGTCGAGAATCCGGATCTCGAGCTCACTCTCGGCGCGACGTGCGGCGAACGTGTAGCGGTCGGGCCCGTCGATCGACGCCACCGGAACCTTTCCGGTCGCGAGCGCGGGCTGGAGGCGGTTGTCGAGCGAGAGGCCCTGGAGCGGGTTGTCGGCTGAGCCGACCCGGTCGAGGTAGCGTCCGAGCCAACCGGTCGCGAGCCCTGCGTCTGTCGCGCCGACCTCCCAAGCTCGATCGCCGGCAGACCGTTTCCGGCGACGGCGTGCGCGCGGCCGAAGTCGTCGCAGGCACAGGCCCGACGCGTCACGAGGTCTGCACCTCGGGCGAGAGCGCGAGCAGTTGGCGGAGCGCCTGCTCCGCAACCTGCGGCGGGCGGGACATCAACGTGTCCTGTGCCAGGCGCGTCGCGACCGCGCGCGTCGGCTTCGTCAGCGCGCGGATCCCGAGGTCGAGGGCCGCTCGGTCGACGAGTGCGGTCGCGCTGCGAGGAGCCGCCGGCGAGGCGGACGCAGCGAGTGCCGTGCCTGCGACGAACCAGCGGCCCCCGTAGCTGAAGTCATACGTCCCATCTGCGGGCCGGCGGATGCCGCGCCACCCGGTGAGCGCACGGGCCTGCTCGCGGATGTCCTGCTCCGTGTAGCCGCGGTTCGCGCCCAGGGTGAAGAGCTACATCAGCTCACGGGCGTAGTTCTCGTTCGGTGAACGCACCGTGTTCTTGTCGCCGTTGAGCCACCGGAGCATCGCCGGATCCTTCGTCACGTCCTTGAGGAGCTGGGCGAAGGAGCCGAGCGCGTGGCGCCGGAAGAGCTCGTTCTGATCAAGCATTCCCTTCTGCGGGATTCCGCCGACACGCTGCGTCGCGAACCAGTCGTGCCACACCAGCGCCAGTCGCTCGACGAGCGGACGAGAGGTGCGAACCATGCGATCCAGCCACCACATGTGGTCATGTCCAGCCGCGTCGAAGGGTGCGATCGGGCGGCCCTGTGCATCGCGCGGCTCGGGTCCGACGAGTCGCTCGGAGCCGGGACGGGTCAGCGAGCGAACTGCTCCGGGAAGGCCCTTCTTGGCGAGTCGCCCGACTTCGCCCGCGCGCGGCCCGAAGCCGGCTCGCCACAGCAGCCGCTCGGCCTGGGGGGCGCCGAAGGAACCGCGATAGATGGGTATCGACGCCACGATCCGCTTTGTAGCGCGGCTACGGGGGTCTGGGGTCAACGATTCGTAAGGATCATGTGGCCGGGCCCCCCGCGAGGGGAGCCCGGCCCACAGTCGATGGGGTTCGGCGGAGCTACGACTTCTTGCGGCGAGTCGCGGTCTTGCGCTTCCGCGTGCCCGTGGTCTTGCGGCGTGTCGCGGTGGAGCGCTTGCGCGTGCCCGTGGTTTTACGGCGCGTCGCGGTCTTGCGCTTCCGCGTGCCCGTGGTCTTGCGCTTGCGAGCGGTCGTGCTCTTCTTGCGCGTGCCTGTTGCCTTGCGCTTCCGGGCGCCCGTGGTCTTGCGCTTGCGAGCGGCCGTCGTCTTCTTGCGCGTGCCTGTCGTCTTGCGCTTCCGGGCGCCCGTGGTCTTGCGCTTGCGCGTGGCGGCCGCCTTCCGTCCGGCGGTCTTGCGTACGGCGGTCTTGCGCTTGCGCGTGGCGGCCGCCTTCCGTGCGGCGGTCTTGCGCTTGCGGGCGGTTCCGGCCTTCTTGCGTGTTCCGCTCGCCTTACGGCGGGTGGAGCTCGCCTTCTTTCTTGTTGCGCGACTTCTGGTGCCGATCTCTTCTTCTTCGACACTCATCTCTTCTTCGAACATTCAATCTCCTCCTAATCGGATATCCGTTCGACCAACTGGCCTGTCTTCGAATCTTCGCCCTCGCGGGCAACATCGGCCTGCGCCAAGATTCCGACCAGACGGCCGTCTTCCTCCACGACGGGAAGCCTCCTCACCTGATGCTGTGCCATCAGCCTGAGCGCTTTGTCGAGGTCCTGCTGCGGATCGACGGTCACGAGATCCTTCGAAGCGATCTCTCCGACCGTCGCCGTCTGGGCGTCTTTCCCTTCTGCGACGACACGGGTGACGATGTCACGATCCGTCACGATGCCGACGAGGCGATCACCATCGGTCACGGGCAGCGAGCCGACGTCTTCGGTTGCCATCAGCTTCGCGGCCTCGGCGACGGGCGTCGTCATGTCGACCTTTCGCGGATTATCGGTCATTGCGTCACGGACTTTCCCCATCGTTATCTCACCTCGCTCGTTGGTTGTCGCAACGTGCGTTTTCCCGCGTCCGTATCGTCGCAAACAGTGACAATGACAGACGGTTCGGACAGACAATGCACGAATGTGCGCGTCCGTGCACGGACGCGCACTCGTTCGGGGTAACACGACCGTGCAAACGCACACGTATTCATGCGCATCGACGTGAGGTTCAATTGACGCGCGCACTGCACGGACTTCGCGCTCCCGTCATCGCGTTGCTCGCGATCGAGTTGCTCGACGAGCTCGTCTTCGGCGCACGCGAGGCAGCGTGGCCGGCACTTCGCGCGGAGCTCGATCTGAGCTACGCGCAGATCGGGCTGCTGTTGAGCGCGCCGACGTACTCGTCCGCAGTGCTCGAACCTGTGTTCGGTGTGCTCGGCGACAGCCGCTGGCGGCGAACAGTCGTGGTCTGCGGCGGGATCGGCACGGCGGCGGCGCTCGTGCTCGTCGCGGCCGCTCCGGGTTTCGTCGTCCTGCTCGTGGCGTTCGCGCTGCTGTTCCCGTCGACCGGCGCGTTCGTCTCGCTCTCGCAGGCAACGCTGATGGATCTCGAGCCCGAGCGCCGCGAGCTGAACATGACGCGCTGGAGCATCGCGGGCGGCATCGGCGCCTTCGCCGGTCCGGTGCTCCTCGTCCTCTTCACCGCGGTCGGCAGTGGCTGGCGCGGACTGTTCGCGACGTTCGCCGTGCTCGCGCTGGCACTCACGGTCCTGGCCGCCGCCACGCACTCACGTGTGCGGGCGCACGCGGGACGACCGTCACTCCGAGCGGCGCTCGAGGCGCTTCGCCGGCCACTCGTCGCGCGCTGGCTGGTGCTGCTCGAGTTCGCCGACCTGCTCCTCGACGTGCTGCTCGGCTACGTGGCCCTCTACCTCGTCGACGAGGCGGGAGCGTCGGCGCAGGTGGGAGGTCTCGGCGTCGCGGTGTGGACGGGCGCCGGGCTCGTCGGCGGGCTCGGCGTGATCGTGCTGCTCCGACGCGTCGACGGCCTCCGGTATCTCCGTGCGAGCGCGCTCGCGGCGCTGATCCTCTTCCCGGCGTTTCTGCTCGTCCCCGGGGTGCCGGCGAAGCTCGTGCTGCTCGCCGCGGTCGGCCTCGCGACGGCGGGGTGGTACTCGATCCCGAAGGCGCGCCTCTACGACTCGCTCAGCGGACAGAGCGGCGCGGCGCTCACGCTCGGAAGCATCGCCGGCCTCATCGCAGGGACATTCCCGCTGGCGATCGGTCTCGTCGCGCAGCGGTACGGCATCGACGTCGCCCTGTGGGTGCTCGTGGCAGGACCGGTCGTGCTTCTGCTCGGCGTGCCTCGGCGCTAGTCGGCGCCGGGGTCGTCCTGAGCGTCGGTGTCGCCGCTCGTCGGATCGGGCGCCGGCGAGTCGTCGAGCTCCTCGTTCCGGTCATCTTCGCGGGGCGTCTGCTGCGGTACGTTCTCTGTCATGAAGGTCGTTCTACCCGACGCAACCGAACTCGAACTACCCGATGGTGCGACGGGGCTCGACGCTGCGCGCGCGATCGGGCCGAAGCTCGCCGAGCAGGCGGTACTCCTTCGTTCCAACGGAAGCGTTCAGGACCTGCGCGACCCGCTCGAAGGCGGGCAGCAGATCCAGATCATCACGACGCGCGACACGGACGACCCCGACGCGCTCTACGTCCTTCGCCACTCGGCCGCACATCTGCTCGCCGAAGCGGTTCGGCGTCTCTACCCGGGCGTGAAGATCGCGATCGGTCCGCCGATCGAGAACGGCTTCTACTACGACTTCGAGTTCCCGGAGCCGATCCGCGAGGAGGAGCTCGAGAAGGTCGAGGCCGAGATCGCGCGCGAGCTGAAGGAGGGACGCGAATGGTCGCGCGAGGAGGTCGACGCCGAGCAGGCGAAGCGGATCTTCTCGGAGCAGGGGGAGAACTACAAGGTGGAGCTCGTCGACACGGCCGACGGTCCGATCACCCTCTACACGCAGGGTGACTTCACCGACCTCTGCCGGGGTCCGCATCTCCAGAACTCGAAGCCGATCAAGGCGCTGAAGCTCACCAGCCTGGCCGGTGCGTACTGGCGCGGGGACGAGCACAACAAGCAGCTGACCCGGATCTACGGCACCGCCTTCTACTCGCAGGAAGACCTCGACCGTCACCTCGAACGGCTCGAGGAGGCGCGCAAGCGCGACCACCGACGGCTCGGGCGCGACCTCGACCTGTTCCACCTTTCCGAGCACGCGCCGGGGTCGCCGTTCTGGCACCCCAAAGGAATGGTGATCTGGAACGCGCTCGAGGACCTGCGGAGGCAGGAGAACCTGAAGCGCGGCTACGACGAGGTCAAGACCCCGCTCCTCTACGACATCGAGACGTACATCACCTCGGGGCACTACGACAACTACAAGGAGAACATGTTCTTCGTCGACACGGGCGGCGAGGAGCGGATGGCGCTGAAGCCGATGAACTGCCCGGGGCACATGCTCCTCTTCGGCTCCGAGCTCCGCTCGTACCGCGACCTGCCGATCCGTTACGCGGAGTCCTCGACGCTGCACCGAAACGAGCCGGGCGGGACGCTGCATGGGCTGTTTCGCGTCAGGCACATCACCCAGGACGACGCGCACGTCTTCGTGACCGAGGACCAGATCCAGGACGAGATCGACGGGATGATCGACTTCGTCACCTTTCTCTACAACCAGTTCGGAGTGGTCGCGCGAGCCGAGCTCTCGACGCGCCCGGAGAACAGGCTCGGAACGGACGAGCAGTGGGACCGGGCGGAGGCGGCGCTCGAGGCGGCGCTCGAGCGCCACGGGATGGACTACGTGATCAGCCCGGGGGAGGGGACGTTCTACGGTCCGAAAATCGACCTGCACATGACGGACGTGCTCGGCCGCTCGTGGCAGATGGGGACGATCCAGCTCGACTACCAGATGCCGATGCAGTTCGGCCTGACCTACATGGGCGCCGACAACCGGGAGCACCACCCCGTCGTGATCCACCGCGCGCTGCTCGGGTCGCTCGAGCGCTTCATCGGCGTGCTGATCGAGCACTACGGCGGTGCGTTTCCTTTCTGGCTGGCGCCGGTGCAGGTCCGGATCATCCCGGTCGGCGAGACTCACCGCGCCGCCGCTGCCGAGATCGCCCGCGGCCTGCGGGAGGCCGGCTTCCGCGTCGACGTCGACGAGCGCGACGAGACCGTCGGCAAGCGGATCCGTGAGGGCGAGCTCGAGAAGATCCCCAAGGTGATCGTCTACGGCGACCGCGAGTCGGCCGAGTCCCTCTCGGTCCGGGACCGGGGCGGAGAGCAGTACCAGACGGGCTTGGTCGACCTCGTCCGTGAGCTTGCTACTCTGAGGCCCTGACCAAAGCAGGAGCGGACCCGTTCCTCACCCGGCGAGCCACGAGCTCCGCACGGGTTCAACCGAGACGACTTTCGGGAGAAACGGGCCGCTGCGTGCAGCGGCTTTTGCCATTTGAGAAGGAGGACCTGAAGAGCTTGGTGAACAGTCTGTGAGGCCCCGCCGCAGGTTCGCGCCGGAGCCGCCGAGGCCGGCGAGGAACGAGCTCGTCAACGAGAACATCCGGTCGGCGCAAGTTCGGCTGATCGACGAGGACGGAGCACAGCTCGGGATTCAGCCCACGAAGGACGCGCTGGAGATCGCGTGGGCCAAGAACCTCGACCTCGTAGTGGTCGCCGCTCAGGCAGATCCGCCGGTCGCGCGGGTGATGGACCACAGCAAGTACAAGTACGAGCAGGAGCAAAAGGCCAAGCTCGCGCGCAAGCACCAGCTCCAAGTCAACATCAAGGAGATCAAGTTCAGGCCGAAGATCGGGATTCACGACTACGAGACGAAAAAGGGCCACGTCGTCCGCTTCCTTAACCAGCGGGCCAAGGTCAAGGTCACGATCATGTTCCGGGGGCGCGAGCAGCAGCACCCGGAGCGTGGGCGAGACCTGCTGATGCGCCTCGCGGAGGACATCAAGGACGTCGGAGTGATCGAGTCCGCTCCGCTGCTCGAGGGACGCAACATGACGATGCTGATGGCCCCCACGAAGACCGCAGGAGAAAAGCCCAATGCCAAAACAGAAGACACACAGCAGCGCGAAGAAGCGCTTCAAGATCACGGGGACGGGCAAGCTGCTCCGCCGCAAGGCGATGCAGAGCCACAATCTCGAGAAGAAGTCCGCCAAGCGTAAGCGCGCGTTCCGGCGCGACCAGCCGGTCGCTCCCGCCGATCTCCGCGAGCTGAAGCGCCTCTTCCCCGGAAAGGTGAAGTAGTGCCGCGCGTCAAGCGATCGGTCCACGCGCGCAAGAAGCGCCGCAAGGTGCTCGACCAGGCGAGCGGCTACTGGGGCCTCAAGCACTCGAGCTACAAGCGCGCGAAGGAGCAGGTCGAGAAGTCGCTCACCTACGCCTACCGCGACCGCAAGACGAAGAAGCGGATGCTGCGGCGGCTCTGGATCGTGCGGATCAACGCGGCCGCGCGGCAGCACGACCTTTCCTACAACCAGTTCATCTCGGGCCTGAAGAAGGCGGAGATCGAGCTCGACCGCAAGATCCTCGCCGACCTCGCGGTCTCGGATCCCGCCGCCTTCGGCCGGATCGCCGAGCAGGCGAAGGCGGCATTGCAGAACTGATCACCTCGGCCGCGAACCCGCGGCTGAGGCTCGTGCGGCGCCTTGCCTCGCGCTCGCAGCGCGAGCGCGAGGGGCTTTTCGTCGCCGAGGGCGAGGATCTCGTCGAGGCGGCACAGGCGGCGGGGATCGAGCCGGTCGACCTCTTCGTCGCCGGCGAGACGGTGACGCCCGAGGTGCTTGCCGTTGTCTCGACGATGCCGCACCCCGCCCGCGCGATCGGCGTGTACCGCCGCGACGACCTCCCGCGCGGCGTCCGGCCTCTCTGCCTCGCGCTCTGGCACGTGCACGATCCCGGGAACGTCGGCACGCTGCTGCGGACCGCCGACGCGTTCGGCGCGTCAGTCGCGCTCTCGCCGGGCTGCGGCGACCCGACGGGCCCGAAGGGCCTGCGCGCGTCGATGGGCGCCGTCTTCCGTGTGCCGACCGTGCCCTTCGAGGACTCGGGCCAGCCGCGTGTGGCGCTCGTCTCGCACGGCGGCACGCCGTTGCCGGAGCTGGAGCTCGGGGACGCGGTGACCTTCGTGCTCGGCGCTGAGCGTGAGGGTCTGCCCGACGAGGTGCTGCGCGGCTGCGACGGGGTCGCGACGATCCCGCAGGCCGGGCACGCAGACTCGTTGAACGTCGCAGCGGCCGGAGCGATCGCGCTCTACGAATCCGCGCGCCGCGCGTCCCCGTAGCACTTTCGGCGGCGAAGGGGAGGCGGCGAGAGCGCGACCGGGCTTACCAGGCCCCCCCGCCGCCCCCTCCGCCGCCGCCGCCACCGCCGCCGGAGAATCCGCCGCCGAAGCCGCCGCCGCCCGAGTTCGGGGGGGCGAGCGCCGAGCCGAAGCCGGAACTGAGGTCGGAGATGCCGAGCGCCGTCGGCCCGCTGCCGAGGTCGCCGTTCGGGCTGATCCAGAAGATCGAGCTCTGATCGTGCAGCTCCTGCGGCATGTGCAGGTGCGCGCCCTGGAGGACACGCTCGGCGATCCCGAACGCGATCCCGTAGACGAGGTAGCGCTCCCAGAGCTCGAGCGAGACCGGCGGCGCCTCGGCGAGGCGTGGGAAGTCGGTGAGGTAGCGGCGAAACGCGTCCCAGCGCTCAGCCTCGACCTGTGCGTCGGGCCGCCGTCGGCGCCACAGCCGGATCGAGAACGCCGAAGCGCCGGAGACGCCCGCGTTGACGAAGGAGCAGACGCCGAGCGAGAGGAGCAGGACCGAGTCCCAGGTCGGCGCGACGCTCGACCAGCGGCTCTGGCCCATCCCCCAGAGCACCCAGCCGAGCACGCCGAAGACCAGGACCGCGCCGAGCAGCGGGATCAGCCCCGCGTTCGTGAACCAGTTGCGGTTGCCGACCTCTTTTCCGACCGCCTCCTTGAAGTCCTTGAACCGCTGCGCGTTCGAGGTGCGGTCGCCCTCGATCCGGTCGCGGAAGCGCGAGAGCCGCTCGGGACCGCCGGACAGGACGTCGTCGACGACGTTCGCGACCTCGGCCTCGTACGGCGTCAAGTCGAGCTGCTTGCCCCGCGAGAGCTCGAGGTCGGCGATGTCCTCGCGGCGCAGCCCGCCCCAGACGCTGCGCTCGGTCGTCACGCCCTCCGCCTTGTAGCGCCCGCGCCGAATCAGGTCGAAGAGCGTCGCGGTGAACTCGTTGGAGCCCACCCGCGTCCGCTGCGCGACGAGCGAGGGCACGAGCGCGGGCTCGAGCTCGGTGGGCGGCTCCTGCTCGTACTCGCGGTCGTACCCGACGTCGAGCTCGCGGCCGTAGCGCCGGTACACGAAGTAGACGAACGCGAGCGCCGGAATCAGCCCCAGCAGGCCGAGCAGGAGCAGCGTCCGGGGAAGCTGGTCGACGGCCCTGTCGATCCGCTCCCGGTCGCGCTCGTACTCATCGGCAGCGCCGACCTCCTCGGCAACGATCCGGTCGAGCGCGTTCCCCTGCCGGACGATTGCATCGGTCGGGTTGGGCAGATACGCGCGCGGAAACAGCACGCGTGCCTCGACGAACGTGCCGGGCGGGACGTCGAGCGCGCGGACAAGCACGCGTTCGCCGTCGATCGTGACGTCGCCGGGCACCGACACGGGGTGGCCCCACGCGCGGGCGACGGGACCCTGCGCCGTGACCGTCGCGGTCAGCTTGCCGAGGCGCTGGTCCCACTCGTCGCCCCAGAGCTTGACGTTGACGTCGACCACGTCGCCGTAGGCGACCGTGATCCCCTTGATCCGGTAGAAGATCTCGAACGTCCGCTGTTCGTTCGCCGCCGAGTAGTGCCAGACGACCCGAACTCCGTCGCCCGTATTCGTGACGCCGAAGGTTCCCGGCGGCGACGAGCACCCGAGCTCGGTGCAGCCGCCCGGCGTGAACACGCGGCGGTCCTCGAGCACCTGCACGTCGCTGATCGACTCCCCCTCGCGGAGCGTGATGTCGCGGTACGCGCCGGTGAAGCTACCGTCGTAGGCGAACGTGATGCGCTCTCCGACCTCGAGCGCCCCCGTGCTCTCGACGAGGACAATCACTTCCGCTTCTGGGAGCTCGAACGACTTCGCCTGCGCGGGTGCCGCGACCGCAAGGGCCGCGAGCGCGGCGATCAGAACTGCACGCGTGGCGCCTCCCGCACGGGTTCCTCGATCTCGAAGAACGGCTTCTCTTCGAACGAGAACATGGAAGCGACGAGGTTCGTCGGTACCGTCTCGCGTGCGTTCTCGTAGGTGAGCACGGTGTCGTTGTAGACCTGTCGGGCGACGCGGATCTTGTCTTCGGTGTCGCCGAGCTGCGTCTGGAGCTGCTGGAAGTTCTCGCTCGCGCGCAGCTCGGGGTACGCCTCCGCGACGGCGAACAGCCGCCCGATCGCCGCGGTGAGCACGTTCTCGGCCTGCGCCTGCTCCTGGACGCTCCCCGCCTGCTGGGCGCGTGTCCGTGCGTTCGTGACCTCCTCGAAGGTTGCGCGCTCGTGCGACGCGTAGCCTTTGACGGTCTCTACGAGGTTCGGGATCAGGTCGTAGCGACGCCGCAGTTGGACGTCGACCTGCGCCCAGGCGTTGTCGACACGGTTTCGCAGCCGGACGAGGCGGTTGTAGAGGGTTACGAGCGCCAGCCCGAGCAGGACGGCGATCGCGATCGCGACGATGATCCAGGTCATCAGGCGACTCTAACCCGCCGGCCGCTCCGCTATCCAGATCGAGTCTTCGCCGCCGCGGTAGGGCCGCCGGTCGAACCAGCCGTAATGCCCGACCACCTCGAAGCCTGACTGCTCGATCAGCCCGCGCCACTCCTCCGGCGAGAGCCACGCGAGCTCCATCGTCGTGGCGTCGTCGGAGCCTCGCACCGACAGTGTTAGGCGGCGGCGCTCGGTGTCCCACTCGGCGCGCTCGAAGATGCCCGGCTCGCGCTCGAGCCAACGGCCGTGGGTGTCGGCCACGTCGTCGGCTCCCGGGGCGAAGACATCGAAGGCGAGCCTGCCGCCCGGCACGAGCACGCGGCGTGCTGCTGCGAGCGCGCCCAGGCGCTCCTCGTCGGTGTGCAGGTGCAGGTACGCGCGGAAGGGGCACGTGACGAGCGGCACGCGCTCGGGAACCGGGGGATCGGCGAGGTCGCCGAGGCGCAGATCGACGAGCTTCGCGACGCCGGCCGCCGCAACCGCCTCCGCGCACACCTCGAGCATCCCGCGCGAGGAGTCGACCCCGATCACCGGCACGCCCGAGCCAGCGGTCGGCACTGCGATGCGTCCGGTACCGACGCCGAGCTCGACGACCGTGCCGGCCTCCTTCGCGAGGTCGACGTAGAACCCGACGTCCTCGGTCACGCTCACCGACCACGGGTCGTAGAGCCGGGCGATCTCGTCGTACGCACTCACCGCTGAGGCTTGCGGGCGACGAAGACGTACTCGCGGCTCTCGTCGCCGAACAGCTCGCCCTCGAAGCCGCCGTACAGCGTCTCGAGCTCGAGCCCCGCGACGTCGAGCAGGCCGAGCCACTCGTTCTTCGTGGCCCACCAGAGCGAGATCGTCCCACCGGTCTCGAGCGTGATGTCGATCCGGTTGTCCCCGACGGCGTACGCGAGCGTGTGCGGGACCGGCGTCTCCTGGCGGTTACCGTCGAGCATCATCGCGATCTTGTGGTCGAAGGCGAACGCGTTCCACGCGAAGCGACCGCCCGGCTTGAGCGACGCGGCCACGCGCTCGAAGGTCCGGCGCCGGTCGGCCCACGTCGGCAGGTGCAGCAGCGAGCGGAAGGGGCAGTAGATGAGCGCCGCGGGCTCGTCGAGCGCGAGCTCGCTCATGTCGCCCAGCCGCAGGTCGAGGTCCGCGCCCGTCTCGCGCGCCTGGTCAAGCATCTTCGGGGACGCGTCGATCCCGATCACGCGCCTGCCCGTCTCGCGCGCCACGGCTGCGGCGACTCGGCCCGTACCCACTGCGAGCTCGACGATCGGGCCGTCCGCGTCCTTCGCCAGCCCGATGTAGAACGGCACGTCCTGGGTCATGTCGTTCGCCCAGCGGTCGTAGATCGCGGCGAAGGGCTCGTAGGCGCTCACGGCCGCATTCTCGTCTACAGTCGCCGCCGTGGACGTCGAGGCGCTCGAACGCGAAGCGCTCGCCGCGATCGCCGAGGCGCGCTCCGCGGACGAGCTCGAGGAGGTCCGCGTCCGGACGCTCGGGCGCAAGAGCCCCCTGAAGCTTGCGCTGCGCGAGGTGCGCGACCGGAAGAGCGGGATGGCGCTGAACGCGATCCGGGAGCGGGTCGAGCAGGGCCTGGCCGCGCGGCAGGCGGAGCTGGCGCAGCCGACCGAGGACCCGACCTTCGACCCGACGCTCCCCGGCGACGAGATCCCGCGCGGCTCGTACCATCTGATCACGCGACAGCGTCGGCGGATCGAGGACGTCTTCGTCGGCATGGGCTACGAGATCTTCGACGGGCGTGAAGTGGACACCGTCGAGAACAACTTCGACGCGCTGAACACGGCCGAGGAGCACCCGTCGCGGGACCCGCGCGACACCTTCTACCTCGACGACAACACCGTGCTCCGCACGCACACGTCGCCGTCGCAGATCCGGGCGATGCGCGCGATGGAACCGCCCGTCTACGTCGCCTCGCTCGGGCGCGTCTACCGCCGCGACACGCTCGACGCGACGCACACGCCGATCTTCCACCAGGTGGAGGCGCTCGCCGTCGACCGCCACGTGACGCTCGCCGACCTGCGCGGGACGATGCGGGCGTTCGCCGAGGCGATCTTCGGCGGCACGCGCGAGATCCGCATGCGCACGAGCTTCTTCCCGTTCACCGAGCCGTCGGTCGAGTTCGACATGACGTGCTTCCTCTGCGACGGCGCCGGCTGCGCGGTCTGCAAGCACTCGGGGTGGATCGAGATGGGCGGCGCGGGCGAGGTCGACCCGAACGTGCTCGCGGGCGTCGGCTACGACCCGGACGAGTGGCAGGGCTTCGCGTGGGGTCTCGGCATCGATCGGATCGCGTTCGCCCGGCACGGCCTGCCGGACCTGCGCCTGTTCTGGGAAAACGACATCCGGTTTCTCTCTCAGTTTTGAAGGTTCCCGCTTCCTGGCTCTGCGAGTACGTCGACTTCGGGCTCCCGCTCGTGGACCTGGCGCGCAAGCTCGTCTTCACGAGCTGCGAGGTAGACCGGATCGTGCCGCGGGGCGTCCCGGACATCGATGGCAACCTCGGCAAGTTCGTCGTCGGGAAGGTGCTGCAGGCCGGCAAGCACCCGAACGCCGACCGGCTGCAGCTCTGTCTGGTCGACGTGGGGGAGGGCGAGCCGAGGCAGATCGTGTGCGGCGCGTGGAACTTCAGTGCTGGGGCGACCGTCGCCGTCGCGCTGCCGGGCGCGCTCCTGCCCGGTGCCGAGCAGCCGCTCGGCGAGGCGAAGCTCCGCGGCGAGCTTTCGCGCGGGATGATCCTCTCCGAGCGCGAGGTCGACCTCGGCGCCGACCACAGCGGGATCATGGTCCTGTCGGACGGGCTCGAGCCGGGAACGCTGCTCGCCGACGTTCTCCCGCTGACGGACGACGTGCTCGACATCGAGACCGGCTTCAACCGCCCCGACCTCGCGTCGGTCTACGGCATCGCGCGGGAGGTCGCCGCCGTCACCGGCGGTCAGCTCGCGCCGCCGCCGGGGCGCGACCCGGAGGGGGGCACAGAGGAACAGGTCGACGTCCGCGTCGAGGACTTCGACGGTTGCCCTCGCTACGTCGGGCGGCTGTTCCGCGGCGCGACCGTGGGTGAGTCTCCGCTCTGGCTCAAGGCGAGGCTGCTCGCGGCGGGGATGCGCCCGATCTCCAACGTCGTCGACGTGACGAACTACGTCATGCTCGCGCTCGGCTCGCCGCTGCACGCGTTCGACGTCGCGCGCTTGGGCGGAGGGCGGATCGTCGTCCGCCGCGCGACGAACGGGGAGAAGATGCGGACCCTCGACGGACACGAGCGCGAGCTCATGCGCACGGATCTCGTGATCGCCGACGCGACGCACCCCGTCGCGATCGCCGGGATCATGGGCGGCGAGGAGAGCGAGGTCCGCCCGGAGACGACTGACCTGCTCCTCGAGGCGGCGAACTTCGACCCGCTCGCCGTCCTGCGCACGTCGCGCCGGTTTCGGCTGCGCACGGAGTCGTCGACTCGCTGGGAAAAGGCCGTCGACCCGGACGCGGCGGAGCAGGCAGCGGTCTATGCGACGCAGCTCTTCGTCGAGCTCGCCGGTGCCCGCTGGACCGGCCATGTCGACGTGCACGTCGGGCTGCCCGAGCGGCCGCGCGTCACGCTCCGGCCCGAGCTCGCCGACCGGCTGAGCGGCCTGCACATCCCGGTGGAGGAGCAGACCGAGCGCCTGCGAGCGATCGGGTTCGAGGTCGGCGACGATCTCGAGGTGACGGTTCCCACCTGGCGCGCGCGTGACGTGACCCGCTCGGTCGACCTCGTCGAGGAGGTCGTGCGCTTCCGGATCGAGGACGTCCCGGCGACGCTGCCCTCGCGGCCCGCGAAGCCCGCGCAGCTGACGCGTGACCAGCGGCTCCGGCGGCAGGTGGAGGACGTCCTCGTCGGCGCCGGCTTCTACGAGGCATACACGTGGACGCTTGTGCCGCCCGGCGAAGGGCGAATCCAGCTGCAGGAGCCCTTCACCGCCGAGCTCGCGACGCTCCGCGACAGCCTCGACTACTGGCTGGTCGAGTCGGCGCGCCGGAACCGCAACGCCGGAGTCGAGCGGGTCGCGCTCTTCGAGCTGGCGCGGGTCTTCCTTCCCGGCGACGGGGAGCTGCCCGAGGAGCGCTGGCACGTGGCGGGGATCACGGACGGCGGTTATTTTCAGGCCAAGGGGGCCGTGGAGACGCTTCATCGGGCGCTCCACGTCGAGTCCGACTTCTCGGAGATCGACGTGCGGGGCCTCGACGAAGGCTGGGGCTACTTCGAGGTCGACCTGGACTCTCTCTTCGAGCGCGTGCCGGACGTCGTCCTCTACGAGGACGTGATCACGTACCCCGACGTCAAGCAGGACCTCGCCTTCGTCGTGGACGAGGGGGTGAGCGCCGGCGACCTGATCGCCGAAGCCAGACGGGCCGCGGGGCCGGAGCTTCGCGAGTTCAAGCCCTTCGACGTCTACCGGGGCGAGCAGGTCGGTCCAGGGAAGAAGTCGATCGCCTTCTCGGCGAGCTTCCGGTCGCCGGAGCGAACGCTCACGGACGACGACGCCGCCGGGCTCCGCGGGCGCATCACGGAGGCCTTGGCCGAGCGCTTCGGCGCCCAGCTCCGGGCGTAGCCCCGTATCCAAAGATCGCTCACGTTCGGCCTGGTCGCTCGGACGGGGTCGGCGCTGGCGGCGCCCCCGAGCACGCCTCCCGGCCAGGAGAAGAAGGCCGAGAACGCGGACGCCCAGAGCTCCAGCGGGATCAACCAGACGAGCTCGGGCGTCAAGCCGAGCAGCGACACGGACAAGGAGACCTGGTGCGAGACCGGCGGGTCGGGCTCGTCGACGACCTGCACGAGGACCCCGTTTGGGACGAACCCGCCTGACTCGTCCAAGCGATACGACAACGGCCAGACGGCCGCGCAGATCGCGACGAGCCGCGGCGCTCCGGCCGGCACGGACATCTACGGCCCCGGCAACAGCCAGCCGCACAAGGTCTGTGGCAAGAACGGGCATTACGTCGACGAGCGCGGCTTCGACCACCTCGCAGACCGGGTCCACGTCGCAGTTTAGTTCGACCTCCGGGCACCGCCAGAGGCGGGGTTGCCGGGACAGGCGCCGCGGGTGGCGTCGCCGGCGGTGGTCGAGTCCGGCTCGCCGCAGTCCGGCTCGAACGGCGCGGTCGTCTAGCCCAACGCGTATCGAGAGCCCCGGAGCGCAATCCGCTCTGGGGCCTCGCACGTACAGGGGGCATGCGCCACCGCCTGCTCACCGCCGCCGTGTGCGTGTTCGCGTCGCTCGCCTCGCCCGCCGCAGCACAGGCCGAGGACCTGTTCGCCACCGTGGGGCCCGGCTTCACGATCAGCCTGCGAAACGCCCAGGGCCAGACCGTCACGCAGCTCGATCCGGGCCCGTATCGGATCGTCGTCCGGGATCTGTCGGACTTCCACAACTTCCACCTGAGCGGTCCGGGTGTCGATCTGGCGACGGACGTCGGGACGGTCGAGACGGTGACGTGGGAGGTCACGTTCGTCGAGGGGCGCTACACGTTCTTGTGCGACCCGCATGCAACACAGATGCGAGGCGCCTTCACGGTCGGCAATCCGCCGTCGCTCCCCGTGCGATTGGTCGCGACGGTCGGCCCGCGCAACACGATCACGCTCACACGGAACGGCGCGCGGGTCCGGACGCTGGGGGCAGGGGCCTACGTGATCGTCGTGCGCGACCGTTCCAGGCGCCACAACTTCCACCTGACGGGACCGGGCGTGAACCGCAGGACCGCCGTCGGCCGCACTGACACCGTCGCCTGGAACGTGACGCTCGGCGCCGGGACGTTCCGCTACGTCTCGGACCCGCAGGCGAAACGCGTGCGGGGCAGCTTCGTCGTGCGCTAGCGGTCGGCGGTGATCGCCCGGTCACCGAGCCGCTGGCCCCTCTGAGATGATCCGCGGATGGCAAAGCTCCTGATCAACCTCACCCACGGGCCCGAGCATCCGACCCGCGCTGCGCTCGGGTTCCTCGTCGGAAGAGCCGCGATCGAGGGCGGGCACGACGTCTCGCTCTTCCTCGCCGGCGACGCGGTGCAGCTCCTGCGCGAGCCTGTGCTCGACCAGCTGGTCGAGCTCGGGACGGGCAGCATGCGCGAGTCGTTTCGATGCACTACGCGCGGGCGGCGCGCGCTTCTACGTGTCGAAGATGTCGAGCCAGGCACGCGGCTTCGAGCCGAACGGGATCGCCGAGCCCGCACCGCCCGGCAAGCGCGTCGAGCTCGCACTCGAGGCCGACCGAGTTCTGACCTACTGACGGAGGAGGCAATCGACGTCGCCGAGGCTGCGTAACGCTAGCGGTTCCGGCGCGCGTACTCGATCAGGCCCGCGCGCGGGCCGCCCGACGCGTGGATGTCGGCCTGACGGTCGAGCTCGGCGTTCAGCTCTGCACCGAAGAGCAGCGCCATCGCCGAGTAGTTCAACCAGAGCAGTAGGATGATCCCGCCCGCGAGCGAGCCGTAGGTTTTGTCGTAGGAGGACGAGAAGCTCGTGTAGAGCGAGAAGAGACCCGACAGGACGAGCCACAGGATCGCCCCCACGAGCGAGCCCGCCGTGACCCACTTCCAGCTGCGCTGGTCGACGTTCGGCGCGAGGTAGTAGACGAGCGCGAAGAAGAGCAGGACGCCGCAGAACGCGAGCGGCCAGCGCACGATGTTCCAGACCCAGTCCCAGGCGCCGCCGAGGTGCGCTCGGCTCGCGATCGCCTCCCCGAGCGGGCCGCCGAAGACGATCAGGACGAACAGGCCGGCGAGCGTCAGGCCGGTCGCGAACACGAGCACGACCGCGTACACCCGCACCTTCCAGAAGGGGCGCGTCTCGATGCGGTCGTACGCGACGTTCACGGCCTTGATCACGGCGGTCATCGCGCCGCTCGCGGCCCAGACCGCCGCAAAGAGCCCGATCACGACGGCGACGGTCGAGGCGGCCTTGTTCCCGGCTGCCGTTTCCTGCGCCAGATCGATCGCGTCGATCACCGCACCGGGCGCAACCGTGCCGAGGAAGGTCTTCAGGTCCTCGTAGGCCCCGATCAGCCCGAGCAGCCCGACGAGGAGGATCACGCTCGGAAAGAAGGCGAGCAGCGAGCCGAACGCGACCTGCTGGGAGAGTCCCATGCAGTCGTCGGTGAGGAACTGCTTCGCGGTCCGCTTGAAAGCCGCGAGCCACTCGCGGGCGCTCAGACGGTGCGGGCCGGACGGGACGTGTCCGACCTCGGCGCTGTTCGCGTGGTCAGCCGCGGTCGACAAGCCGGAAGCGACCTGCCTGCGCCTTCGTCTCCCCCTCGCGCCCACGGCGGGCGAGGAGGCGCATCGCCGCGCCGAGCCCGCCTGCGAGCACGAACCCCGTCGCCGCCCCACCGGCGGCGAGAGCCGGGAGCTTCGTCCGGAGCTTCGAGGTCACGTCGGCGGCCTCGCGGAGTTCGTCGACCGCGGACGCGAGCTGCTCGCGCTCCCGCTCGATCTCGCGGCGGACATCGTCGGTGGTTCGTGGCATCACTCGCTCCTGATCGCGGTCGTGGTCAGCTTTGCCTCGCGGATCGCCTGCTGCGGAACCGGCGGCGTGCCCTTCTTGATCGACCGCATGCCGAGCAGCCCGAGCACGGCGACGACCACGAAGAGGAAGAGGGTGACGATGAGCAGCGCGAGCCACGTCGCGAGGAAGGTCGCGAGCCCGGCGGCGATCGTCGCGAAGAGGAACCCGAAGGCGAAGACGGCGAAGACGGCCGCACCGGCCGCGAGACCGATCCCGACGCCGATCGCGGAGAGCTTCTGCTTGAGCTCAAGGGCCGCGAGTTCGAGCTCGAGGCGGACGAGCGCGCTCGCGCGCTCGGCGACGGCCTTGACCGCGGCGGCGAGCCCGCGGTGCCCGTTGTCAGTCGCGCGGGTGTGCATGGCCCCGCCAGTCGACGACCTTCGCAAGGAAGTAGCCGCCGACGATCGCCCCACCGAGCACGGCCCAGGGGCTTGGCCCCTTGCGCTTCGGCTTCGGCCGCCCGAGCTGCGGGCCCGCCGGCGCGCGCCGTGGCTCGCCGGGCTTCTCGTTCGTCGGCCCCTCGCCTTTCGCGCGCTTCACCATCAGACTGGGTTTGAGTTTTCGCAGGAAAGCCGCATCGTCGGCGAGCTCGTCCGAGAGCTTCGCCTTGACGCCGCCCTCGGCGGCGGTGCGCTCGGCGAGCTCCTCGAGCTTGTCGGCGCCCCGATCGACGACCTGGTCGGCCCTCGTCGTCATTTCTTCGCCGGAGGAGCTTCGCCGGTGGCGATCCGCCAGATCCGCGAGGCGGCGCGGCGCGACGCCATCGTCGCGGCGGCCCCGAGCGCGGCGTAGAGGCCGGTCCAGAGGAATTTGCGCAGCATGCCTGACCTCTTTCCGCCCCCCGAACGGGGCAAACGTCGGCTACTCGGTGGGCGCTTCGGGGGCGCGGATCGGGCCGAACGTCGACTCGTAGCCGGACATGTTCGTGTTCAGCGCCTTCAGCACCTCGAAGAGCAGCGTGACGGGGATGCGGACACGGGACACCACCCGAACCGGGACTTGCAGCGCCGCGTCCGGGTCCTCCGGCTCGCCGACCTGCTGCATCACCCCGAAGTCGAGCGTGAACTCGTAGGCGGTGTGCCAGACGTTCAGCACGTTCGCGTAGGTCCCGCCCTCCAGCTCCGGCGGGACGTCGATCTTCAACTCGACCGGCCGATCGGGCATCCCGTGATCCTAGAGCGATAACAATGCATCCGTATGCAGAGCGAGAGCGTCCTGGGGAAGTCGGAGCGCCAACGGCTGATCGCGAGCGTCGTCACCAGGAAGCGGATCGGGACCCAGTTCGAGCTGCTCGCTGCGCTCGCGGACGCCGGCTGCCGCGTCACGCAGGCGACGGTCTCGCGCGACCTCCGCGAGCTCGGGCTCGAGAAGGCCCACGACCCGCTCGGCCGGCCGCGCTACGTGCTCCCGGAGACCAGGCGCACGGATCCGCGAGACGCGCTCCGCCGCGTGCTCGGCGAGTTCGGCCGCGCGGTCACGCCGGCGCAGAACATCGTGGTCGTCCATTCGGAGTTCGGCTCGGCGCCGGCGATCGGGCGGGCGTTCGACCGTCTCGAGCATGCGTTGATCGTCGGGACGCTCGCGGGAGACGACACGTGCCTCGTGATCGCTCGCGACGCGGGCGACGCGTCGATCCTCACGCGCGAGCTCGAGACGCTTCTCGGCTAGAGGGCCTGATGTGAATTACTGCGACAGCGGGCGTTAAGCGGCCGCCTTTAGGGGTCTACGCGCGCAGCTAGTCGGGGACGTTCGGCTCATACTCGTCGAGCGCGTCGAACTCGGCTTGCGTCAGCTCGAGCGCCACGCGGCCTTCGACGATCTCGCCGACGCGTTCCGAGGGCACGTACCTCGCCTTCTTGAGCAGCCCTGGAGCGACCGCGAGCCCGTCGAAGATATCGGCGTTCGGGTCGCCGAGCATCTCGTCCACGGTTCCGACCTTTTCACCGTCGCTCGACACGACCTCCCAACCAGGCTCGACGACGATCCACGCGACGGGGTCGGCCATCAGACGGGCCGGCCGTCCACGTACCAGACCGGTCCCTGCGTCGCCCACGGCTTCGTGTCGGAAAGCGCGCGCAGGATGTGCACCTCGCCGCGGATGTCTGCGCCGTCGAGGCGCTCGAGGCACCGCCGCACCATGCCGGGCGCTGCGCCGTAGCCGAACTTCCGCGCGCAGCGGAAGCGGAACGCGGGCCGCTCGTCGACGCGCGCAGGATTGATCGGCGCTGCGAGCAGCGCGCCCTGCTCGAGGTTGTCGGTGGAGCGCAGCTCCAGCTCGGCATAGACGTCGCTCCAGTCCGGAGGCAGCGCCGCGACCTCGACGTCCCAAGCCTCGGCGAGGCTCGTGCGCGGCGTTTCGGTCGCGGGCGCCGACAGCGTGCTCGAGACGAGCGCCAATTCGCCGCCGAGCCGGGCCGCGTCGACGCGGCGCAGGCCGCGGAGCGCGAGGTCCGGGAACGGGGTCGCTCGGCGCGAGACGACGAAGCGAACGACTCCGTCATACTGGCCCGGGTTGAGGGAAAGAAGCAGTGCGGCGGCTCGGCGCGCTTGTTCTTCGTCAGTGAATCGGACGAGGATGCTGGCCTCCTCCCACCCCTTCGGCAAGTCTTCCAGGAGCGCGCGGAAATCGTCTGCGAGAGCCACGGGCAGGAGCGTACACTGGCGCCCGTGGCGAAAGTCGAGGCGAAGAAGAAGGGGTTGAGCGACGAGCGGCTGCGTGACTTCCTGCGCGAGATGCTGCTCATCCGCCGCTTCGAAGAGAAGGTCGAGGAGCGGTTCCGCGCCGGCGAGCTGCCGGGGTTCCTGCACGTCGCGATCGGCCAGGAGGCCGTCGCCGTGGGCGTCTGCGCCGCGCTCGAGGAGGACGATGTGATCGCGTCGACCCACCGCGCGCACGGACACACGCTCGCCCGTGGCACGTCGCCGAACGCGCTCATGGCCGAGCTGTATGGGAAGCTCGAGGGCTGCTCGCACGGCTACGGCGGGTCGATGCACCTCTACGACATCGAGCGCGGGAACCTCGGCGCGAACGCCGTCGTCGGCGGCGGGTTGCCCGCGATCACCGGCGCCGCTCTCGCCTTCAAGTTCCGGAAAGAGCCGCGCGTCGCGCTCGCCTTCTTCGGCGACGGCGCGACGAACATCGGGACGTTCCACGAGTCGCTCAACCTGGCGCAGCTCTGGAACGTGCCGGCGGTGTTCTGCCTCGAGAACAACTGGTGGGCGGAATCGACGCCGAACTCGCAGCACTCGCCGATCACGGACTTCACGCAGCGCGCGGTCGCGTACGGCATGCACTCGATCAAGGTCGGCGGCCAGGAGATCGAGCCGGTCTACGACGCCGCCTCGGAGGCGATCGACCACGCGCGTCGCGGCGACGGGCCGGTGCTGCTGGTCGTCGACACGTACCGCCTCGTCGGCCACTACGTCGGCGACCCGCAGGTCTACCGTCCGAAGGGCGAGCTCGACGAGCTCCGCGAGACGCAGGACCCAATCACCAAGCTCCGTGAGCGGCTCGGGGTCTCCGACGAGGAGTGGGAGCAGCTCGACGCCGAGGTGACCCGCGAGGTCGAGGAGTCGGTCGAGTTCGCGAAGAACGGCACCGATCCGCAGCCGGAAGACGCGCTCAAGAACGTCTATGCCTGATTACCGCAGCACATGCTGCGCATGTTCTGCGGTGTGCGCACCGCGATCCGATGCCTGAGCTCACCTACAGAGAAGCTGTTCGCGACACGCTCGCAACCGCGATGCGCCAGGACTCCGACGTCTTCCTGATGGGGGAGGACATCGCGGAGATGGGCGGCTCGATGGGCGTGACGCACGGGCTCGTCGACGAGTTCGGCCCGGAGCGCGTGCGCAACACGCCGATCTCGGAGATGGCGATCGTCGGCGCCGGGATCGGCGCCGCGATGCAGGGGATGCGCCCCGTCGTCGAGATCATGTACCAGGACTTCACCACGCTCGCGATGGAGCAGCTCGTCCTCCAGGCGGCGAAGCACCGCTACATGTCGGGTGGCCAGGTCAAGGTGCCGCTGACCGTGCGGACGC
>JACCTU010000200.1 GCA_013812235.1 Actinomycetota bacterium
GGAGGGGTACGAGGTCGTGTACGCCGTGCGAAGGCAACGCTCCGGTGAGAGTTGGCTCAAGCGCAGGACGGCGGCGTGGTACTACCGGGTCCTCCGGTGGATCGCGCACGTCGACATGCCGCTCGACGCAGGCGACTTTCGGCTGGTCGACCGTCGCGCAGTCGACGCGTTCCGGAGGATGCGCGAGCGGGCGCGCTACGTCCGCGGGATGATCAGCTGGGTCGGCTTTCGCCAGATCGGCGTTCCGTACGATCGCGCCGAGCGTTACGCCGGGGAGCCGAAGTACTCGTACCGCAAGTCGTTGTCGCTGGCGATCGACGGTCTCGTCAGCTTCTCGAACGCGCCGCTTCGCCTGGCGCTCATGGCCGGGTTCGGCTTCTCGTCGCTGGCGTTTCTCGTCGGAGTGGTCTCGATCGTCGCGAAGCTCGCCGGCGCGTTCGTCGTCCCCGGCTGGACCTCGATCCTGGTCGTGGTCTCGTTCCTCGGCGGAATCCAGCTGACCCTGATGGGCATGCTCGGCCTCTACGTCGGCCGAATCTACGAAGAGGTCAAGGCGCGGCCGATCTACATCCTGCGTGAGGACGACGACCCGGTGGCAGACGTGCCGGGCTTCGTACCTGACCAGAGCTCGCTGCCCGCGGGATAGCATCGCGCACCGTGACCGAGGTCGCGGTCGGAGTCGTTCTGCACACCGCATTGGGCCTCGCGCTCGCGGCGCTGGTCTGGCTCGTCGGCCGGGGCTGCCTCGTGCTCTTCCGGCGGCCGCTCGAAGGACGATCGCTGCTCGACGCGTACCCGCTCGGTCTCTTCGTCGTCATGGCCGCAGCCGTGCCGCCGCTCGTGTGGCGACCGCTCGGGGTGCTCTCGGCGCTCGTCGTCCTCGCGACGGTCGTCGCGGGCGCGCGGACCGCGACGCCGCCTCTGCGCGGCGTCACGCTGTCACTCGCCGCACTCGGCTCGGCCGCGTTCGGCGTCGGGCTCGGAACGCTGCTGCACGGCCCGACCGGCGACCTCGACTCGGCGGCGTACGGCGGCATGCTCTGGTACGTCGCGAAGGTCGTCAGCGCGACGCACTCGATCGTCCCGTTCCGCGACCCGCTCGCAGAGGGCGAGCAGATGATCTACACGGAGGCGGGCACGAGCTTCGTCGGGGCCGTGCTCGCGTGGCTGCCGGGGTTCGACCCGATCCTCTACCACGCGGCGACACTCCCGACGTTCGCCGTCGCGTCGCTCTGCGTCGGGATCGCGCTCTTCGCGGAAGATCGACCGGTGCCGGTGGCGCCCGTCGGAGTCGCCGTGGCATTGCTCGCGGTCGCGATCGTCCCCTACCCGTCGTGGGTCACGGAGACTCCGCCCGCGGCCTTCGCGCTACCGCTCGTCTTCTCGCTGTGGCGCGTCTGGCGCGACGAGCTCGACACGCGCTGGCTGGTGCTGCTCAGCACCGTCGTCGCCCTCGACTACTTCCAGACGAAGGTGATCGCGATCATGGCGCTCGGGCTCCTGCTGCTCGCGGGACTCGTCGAACGGCACCGACACCGACCGGACTTCCGGCGTGTCGCAACGATCGCCGCGGGGCTGCTCACGCTCGGCGCAGCAGCGGTGATCGGGCTCTTGTTTGCGTTCGCGAGCTGGTACACGGGGCTCGCGTCGCCGAAGGCCCTTCCGCTGGACGCCGTTCGCGGGCTCACCGACGGAGACCCGGACGTTCGCTCGCTCGGCCTCGTCTGCCTCGTCGTGGCGGAGGTACTTCTCCTTGTCGCGGTCGCGCGCGCGCGGGTGTGGGGCCTCTGGGTCCCGTTGGCCCTCACCGTGCTGCTCTCCTGGTTCGTGTCGGGCTACGGGTTCGACGTTGCACTCGTGAGCGAGATCTTCCTCGCGTGCCTCTTGCTGCTCGCCGGCCTGCGTCTCGACCTCCGATCGGCGATCGCCGCCGGTGCGCTGCTCATGTTCGCCGCCGCCGCCAGGGAGCCGCTCGGGCCGCAGCCCGGCTTCGTGCTCGTCGTCGCTCTGCTCGTCGCCCTCGGCGCCGTCGCGGTTCGCTCGCGGGTGCTTGTCCGCGTCGGTGCCGTGGCCGCCGCAGCCGCCGTCGTGCTCGCGCTCGCAGCCCACAAAGGTCTCGACAATCCGACGGTCGCGATCACGACGG
>JACCTU010000201.1 GCA_013812235.1 Actinomycetota bacterium
CGCCAACACCACCGGCGTCGTCGGTGACGACGAGCCGCGGCTCTCCGGTTCCGAGGCCGCCCGCGCCGGCGCCGCCGCACTTCGCGCGACCGGCGGTGGGACAGTCCAGGACTCCGAGCGGGACAACGAGGACGGCGCGACCTACGAGGTCGAGGTCCGCAAGCCGGACGGCTCCGTGGTTGACGTCCGGCTCGATTCGAGCTACCGCGTCGTCCGCGTGGAGGGCGACAAGGAGTCGAACGACGACGGCCGGCAGGAAGAGGAAGGCGAGAACTGAGCACGGCCGCCCGAATCGGGAGGAGCGCGCCGCAGGCTCCTCCCGAGCCGGCCCCAGCGCACGCGCGACAATGAGGCCGTGCGCGCGCTCGTCGTCGAAGATCAGCCAAAGCTCGCGTCGCTGATCAAGCGCGGGCTCACCGAGGAGGGTTACGCCGTCGACCTGGCCCCGAACGGGCTCGAGGCGCTCGTCCGCGCCGGCGCGACGGAGTACGACGTGATCGTGCTCGACGTGATGCTTCCGGGCATCGACGGCTTCGAGGTCGTTCGTCGGCTGCGCGAGCAGACGGTGCAGTCGCCTGTCCTGCTCCTGACCGCCCGCGATGCGCCGAACGATCGGGTGACCGGACTCGACCTCGGCGCAGACGACTATCTGACGAAGCCCTTCTCGTTCGACGAGCTGCTCGCGCGACTGCGGGCTCTCGCCCGGCGCGGGCCACTCGAGCGCCGTCCCGTGCTGCAAGTAGGCCCGCTGAAGCTCGACCCGCGCACGCGTCGGGCCTGGCACGGCGAGATCGAGCTCGAGCTGTCCGCCAAGGAGTTCGCGTTGCTCGAGACGTTCATGCGTCGGCCGGGCGAAGTGCTCTCACGTTTCGAGCTGATCGAGCACGCGTGGGACGTCGCCTACGAGAACCGCTCGAACGTCATCGACGTCTACGTGCGCTACCTGCGGGAGAAGATCGACCGCCGCTTCGGGCTCACGCTGATCGAGACCGTGCGCGGCGCGGGCTATCGGCTGAAGGACGGCGGCTGACGTGCGACAGCTCCCGATTCGACTCCGACTCACAGTCGCGTTCGCGCTCGCGATGTCAGTCGTGCTCTCGGCCACTGCCGTGCTTTTGTATTTCCGGCTCGGAGCAGCGCTCGAGGAGACGATCGACAACGGCCTGCGAACTCGCGCGCGAGACACGACCGCGCTGATCGAACAACCGGGTTCGCTCGCGGGCCTCGGGAGCTCACAAGACGGCTTCGTGCAGCTCCTTGCTCCGAACGGAGCAGTGGTCGACTCGACGACCACGCGCGGGGCGGTCCTGACACAGACGCAACTCGCGCGCGCCACGGACGGCCCGATCTTCGTCAACCGCCGTGGGCTCTTAGGGGACGACGACGACGCCGCGCGGCTGCTCGCTCTCCCGGTCACGGTGGACGGTCGCCGGCTGGTCGTCGTCGTGGGGACGTCGGCGGAAGCGCGGGCCGAAGCGCTCGAGAGCCTCGTCGGGGAACTGCTCGTCGCTGTGCCGATCGCGCTCGTGCTGGCTTCGCTCCTCGCCTA
This sequence comes from Actinomycetota bacterium, assembly GCA_013812235.1. GTDB lineage: Bacteria > Actinomycetota > Thermoleophilia > Gaiellales > Gaiellaceae > JACCTU01. The sequence continues at coordinate 1,550 of JACCTU010000201.1, forward strand.
CGGTCTGGCGGCAGCGGCGCTTCGCCCGGTCGAGTCGATGCGACGCCGCGCGGCAGCGATCACGGGCTCCGAGCCAGGAAGCCGACTGCCGGTTCCCGCGGCGAACGACGAGATCGCGCGACTCGGGGCAACGTTGAACGACATGCTGCAGCGCCTCGAGCTCGCGTTGGAGCGAGAACGGAGCTTCGTGGCGGACGCGAGCCATGAGCTAAGGACCCCGTTGGCACTGCTGCGGACAGAGCTCGACCTCGCCCTCCGGCGCGAACGGTCCCGCGAGGAGCTCAAACACGCGCTGAGGTCGGCGGCCGACGAGACCGACCGGCTTTCCCGCCTCGCCGAAAATCTGCTCGTCCTCACGCGCGCGGACCGTGGCCGGCTCCCGCTCCGTGCCACGGAAGTCGGCGCGCGTGAGCTCGGCGAACGCGTCGCGTCGCGCTTCGCGACGCACGCCCCCATCGAAGTGGACGCCTCGCCGGAACTCACGTTCACGGCGGACGCCGAGCGCATCGAGCAGGCGCTCGGCAACCTCGTCGAGAACGCCGTCGTCCACGGCGACGGCCCCGTTCGCATCGTCGCCAAAACCCGAAACCGGGTCATCGAGCTCCACGTCCTCGACGAGGGGCCGGGATTCCGCGACGGCTTCGCCGAGCGCGCGTTCGACCGCTTCAGCCGAGCGGACGATGCACGCTCGAGCGCAGGAGCAGGACTCGGCCTCGCGATCGCTCGCGCGATCGCGATGGCACACGGCGGCGACGCAGGCGCGCGTTCCCGCACGGACCGGGCGGGGGCCGACGTCTGGATCGCTCTGCCGCGGTAGCTAACGCGGGCGGCTCTCGGGGAACCGCTCAAGCCCGTCGTCCGGGATCGGCTCCCACGGTGCCGCGTACGCGACGAACTGGCGGTACGTCGGTCGGATCCCGGGGTCGTTGTCGAACGCACCGAGCCGGATCGACATCACCTCGGAGTCCTTACGACTCCGGCTCCAGAGCGACGAGCCGCATGCCGAGCAGAACACCTTCGCGAACCCGTCCGCCGGCTCGTAGGCGCGCACGAGCTCCTCGCCAGAAACCACGCTGAGCGAATCCGGAGCGATCCGCGCCTGCACAGAGGCCGCCGTCCCCGTCCGCCGCTGGCATCGCGTGCAATGGCAGTAGCCGGACGAGACGAGCGGCTCGTTCACCTCGAAGCGCACCCCGCCGCAGAGGCATCCGCCGGTGAGCGGCATCTCGACCACGGCGGAAGCCTACGCGCTGACTTCAATGCGCGCGGCCCGCTCCGCAGCGGCGAGGACGAGCGAGTCGACGACGGACGTGAGCTGCTCGACGAAGTTCCCGTCGGTGAGCCGGCCGAGCTGATCGAAGCGCTCATGCGCGTGCGGCACGGCGAGCTCGACGTCGAGCACTCGGGCACCAAGCGCGCCGAGCACCTTGCGAAGCTCGGCCTGCGCCCACACGCCGCCGAACGCGCCCGTGCTCGTGCCGATCACGGCGACGGGCTTGTTGCGCATCGGGTTCGTCACGACCGGCCGGGAAACCCAGTCGAACGCGTTCTTCAGCTGCCCTGGGATCGAGTGGTTGTACTCCGGGGTCGCGATCAAGACGGCGTCCGCCCGCGCGATCGCGTCGCGAAGCTCAGCGACCGCGGCGGGCGCGTTCACAC
>JACCTU010000066.1 GCA_013812235.1 Actinomycetota bacterium
CGTCGAAGTCGTCGAACGCCTCGCGATAGCCCTCGCGCTTGCGCAGGATCGTCAGCCACGACAGCCCTGCCTGCGCACCCTCGAGCGTGAGGAACTCGAACAGCACGCGGTCGTCGTGGACCGGGACGCCCCACTCCTCGTCGTGGTACGCGACGTACTCCGGGATCTCCGGCGGCACCCAGCCGCAGCGCTTCACGTGCGCTCGAGCTGCGGCTCGTCCACGTTGCCGACCTCGATGCTGAGGGCGAGCACCTCGCGCGCGATCCATTCACCGTGCTGCTCGACCAGGCCGTCGAACCCGCGCGGCAGCACGACCCTGATCCGATCGGTCAGCTCGAAGCCGGCCTCCCTGCGCATCGAGTTCAGTTTGTGGATCAGGTCGAAGCCGCGGCCCTCGAGCTCCAGCTCGGCGTCGACCGCGGTGTCCAGCGCGACGGTCAGCCCGTCGTCGGCGGCGACAGCCCAGCCTTCGAGCCCGTGCCGCTCGACGAGCACCTCGTCCGGGGCGAGCTCGTGCCCCGCCGCGCGGAAGCGCCCGTTGCCGAGCTCCTCGAACTCACCGGCCTGCAACGCGGCGCGCACGGCGCCGAGCTCCTTGCCCAGTTTCGGCCCGAGCCTCGGCAGGTTCGGCTTCACGCGCAGCTCGGTCGCCTCGACCTCGCCGAAGACGACCTCCTTTACCCGCAACTCGTCGGCGATCTCGTCGACGTGGCCGTCACGCAGCTCGACACCCTGAACGATCAGCTTCCGCAGCGGCTGCCGGAGCTTGATCCCCGAGCTCGAGCGCGCCTGCCGCCCGAGCTCGACGACGCGGCGCACCGCCGCGACGTCAGCGAGCAACGTCTCGTCGACCGCGCCGGGCGCGGGCCACGGCATCAGGTGGATCGACGCGGGCGCACCCTCGGCCGGTCGCGCGAGGTTGCGCCAGAGATGGTCGGTCAGGAACGGCATGACCGGCGAGACGACCCGAAGCGACTGCACGACCGCGTACCAGAGCGTGCGCAACGCGACTTCGTCGCCGTCCCAGAAGCGGCGGCGGGAACGGCGGATGTACCAGTTCGAGAGATCCTCGACGAATGCCTCGAAGGCAGCGACCAGCCGGTGTGTCAGCTTCGACTCGAGCGCCTCGGTTGCGTCGGCGACGAGCTTGTTCGTCCGCGCCACCAGCCAGCGGTCGAGCGGGCGCAACGCGGCGTCGGGACCACCGTCGAGATCGGCGAAGCGCGGCGTGAAGTCATCGACGTTCCCGTAGTCGACGAGGAACTTGGCCGAGTGCCAGAACGTGAGCAGCTTCCGCTTGATCTCGTGCGCGGGTCCGTACCCGAAGAGCATGTTGCGATCGGGCGGCTGGGCGCAGAACTGCCACCGCATCACGTCGGCGCCCATGCGCTCGAACGCCTCCTCCGCCTCGATCATGTTCCCCCAGGAGCCGTGCATCTCGCGACCCTTCTCGTCGAGCATCTTCTCGTAGCCGAGGGCGCTCTTGAACGGCGCGCGGCCGACGAGGACCACCGACATGAAGAGTTGCGAGTAGAACCACAGGCGGATCTGCTCGCGCATCTCGGAGACCCAGTCGGCGGGAAACCACTTTTCCCAGTACGAGTGGTCGGGGAGGTCGGCGGTCGAGAGTCCCTGCGCCGCCCCCGTCGCGTGCCCGCCCGGAATCCACTCCGGATTCTGCCAGCCGAGCGTCGAGAACGGGACGATGCCGGCGTCGAGCCAGACGTCGCCCACCTCGGGGACCCGCTCGACCGCGCCGCCGCACGATTCGCACGAGATCACGACGCCGTCGATCCACGGGCGGTGCAGCTCCTCGAGCTGCTCCATCCCGCGCACCGCGCGCTGGGCGAGCTCGGCCTTCGACCCGATCAGGTTCACGTGGCCGCACGAGCAGCGGTAGATCGGCAGCGGCAGGCCGTAGAAGCGGCGGCGCGAGATGTTCCAGTCGCCCATGTTGCGCAGCCAGTCGTCCATGCGCTTGCCCATGTACTCGGGCGTCCACTCGACGGTCGCGTTCGCCTCGAGCAGCTTCGGCCGAACCTCGGCGACGCCGATGAACCAGTCGTCAGCGATGCGGAAGATGAGCGGGGTGTCGCAGCGCCAGCAGTGCGGGTAGGAGTGCTCGTACAGACCAGCCTCGATGAGCAGGCCGCGTTCTTTCAGATCGCCGACGATCTGGTCCGCAGCCTCGGCGGTCGACAGCCGGTGGAGCCAGCCGTAGTCGTCGTAGAAGCAGCCGCCCTCGTCGACCGGCATCAGCACGGGCAGGTCGTGCACCTTCGACAGCTCAAAGTCCTCCGCGCCGCAGCCCGGCGCGATGTGCACGATCCCCGTCCCCTGATCGAGGGTGACGTCCTCCCACGGGATCACGCGGTGCTCCACCGACGCGCCCGGCTGCAGCGTGTCGAAGGGCCCCTCGTAGCGCAGCCCGATGAGCTCCTCGCCGCGAACGGTGCGCGTGAACGTCTCGTCGGGGTAGCGCGCGACCGCGACCCACTCGCCGTTTTCGCGGAGGCCGTACTCCGCGTCGGGCTTGACCGCCGCGGCCACGTTCGCAGGGAGCGTCCACGGCGTGGTCGTCCAGATCACGAGCGCCTCGCCGTGGTACTCCTTGAGCGGGAAGCGAACGAAGAGCGAGGGGTCGGCGCGCTCCTGGTAGACGCCCGACTGCGAGAGCTCGTGCTGCGAGAGCGAGGTGCCGCAGCGCGGGCACCACTCGGTCGAGCGGTGGCCGAGGTAGAGCCAGCCGCGCTCGTGGACCGTCTTCAGGAAGCGCCAGATGTACTCGATGTTCGTGTCGCTGAAGGTGAAGTAGTCGTTGCCCCAGTCCATCCACTGGCCGAGTCGCTTCGAGCCGCGCCAGAGCTCGTTCGCCGACCACGCGACGACCTCGCGGCATTTGCGGGCGAACTCGGCGAGCCCGTACTCCTCGATCTCGCGCTTTGAGTTCAGCCCGAGCTGCTTCTCGACGCCGACCTCGATCCAGAGGCCCTGGCAGTCGAAGCCGTTCTGGTAGCGCTGGTCGAAGCCCCGGAGCGCCTTGTAGCGCTGAAAGACGTCCTTCAGCGTCCGGCCCCAGGCGGTGTGCATCGCGAGCTTCTTGTTCGCCGTTACCGGCCCGTCGACGAACGACCACTTCGGACCGCCCTGGTTTCGCACCCGGAGCTGGTCGAACGTCCCCTCCCGGTCCCAGAGCTCGAGGATCTCGAGCTCGAGGGCATCGTTGTCCGGGACGGCGGGGAGCGGCGCGAACGGGGGCATGGCTTCGATTGTAGGCAGGCGTTAGCGGAGGCACGTCCTGGGAACAACCCGTCCTACGCCTTCGTTTGAATACCCGAACGGCAATCGAGAAAGGAAGCACTTTTGGACGCAGTGACAACCCAGACCTTCGAGCAGGAGGTCCTCCAGAGCGAACAGCCGGTGATCGTCGACTTCTGGGCGGAATGGTGTGGCCCGTGCCATGCCGTCGCCCCGGTGCTCGAGAAGATCGCGGACGAGCGCAAGGACGAGCTCAAGGTCGTGAAGCTGAACATCGACGAGGAGCAGGAGATCGCGCTTCGGTTCGGGATCGTCTCGATCCCGACGATCATGATCTTCAAGGGCGGCGAGCCCGCGGGAATCGCGGTCGGCGCGCAGCCCAAGGGCGCGCTCGAGAGCAAGCTCGGCCTCGTCGCGGTCGAGGCTTAGGAACGACGGAGGCCGGGGGCGCTAGGCGCCCTCGGCCTCTCGCTTCTCAGGGGTCGCCACGGGCGCAGCCGCTCTGCGGGCCGGCTCGTCGACGAGGTTCAGGACGCGCATGCCGTGCACGAACACGACGCTCCCGCCGAGCCACCCGCCGACCGTCAGCAGGAGGAAGCCGGCGATCGTGAGCACGTACGCGCCGGTCTCGACGTTGCCGGCATCGAACGACCCCTTGCCGGCGACCACCGCGGCCAGGAAGACGCCGCTCGCGAGCAGCATTGCGATCATGTGCGCCGTCGCCGTCCGCCAGAGCGGCGTGCCGGTCGGGATCCGCAGCCAGTCGACGAAACCGGTCGTCGCCGTGACGATCGTCGAGAGAAGCCCGAAGACGAGCGCGAGCCACCACGCGTGGGTCGCCGCGTTCGTGCTGATCCCGAGCACGTCGGCCGTCGCCGCGACGACCGCGAACGTGTACGTCCCGACCGTGACGTCGGTGAGAGGCGGATGGATCGGGTGCCCGGGCAGCCCGCGCCAGAGCGCGTCGAGCCCGACCCCCTCGTCCCGCCGGCTCGTCACGACCGCGCCCCGGCGAACCGCTCGACTCCGTCGAGCAGCTCCCAGTTCGCGCGAAGCGCGCGCTCGGCCGCTGCGACGATGCCGTCCTCGTCCTCGGGGAGGGCGCGCTCGAGGACCCGGCGCGAGAGCTCCGCGTGCTCGTGGTCGCGTTCGGCGTGCAGTTCGAAGT
>JACCTU010000100.1 GCA_013812235.1 Actinomycetota bacterium
GGCGCGACGACGAGGCCGAGCTCGTCGAGGAGTGTCGCGCGCGGATGCGCGACTCGGTCCGGGCGCACCTCGTCAGCGACGTTCCCGTGGGGGTGCTCCTCTCCGGCGGGGTCGACTCGGGCCTGCTCGCCGCGCTGGCGTCGCAAGAGAGCTCGGAGCCGCTGCGAACGTTCTCGGTCGGGTTCGAGGAGGACTCGTACGACGAGCTCGGCGACGCGCGTCTGGTCGCGGAGCGGTATGCGACGGACCACCACGAGCTCGTTCTGCGGCCGGACGCCGCGCGCCTGCTGCCCGCCCTCGCAGAGACGTTCGATGAGCCGTTCGCGGACTCCTCCGCGCTGCCCACCTACCTGGTCTCCGAGCTCGCGGCGCGCCACGTGAAGGTCGCACTCTCGGGCGAGGGCGGCGACGAGCTCTTCGGCGGCTACTACACGTACGCCGCAGATCTGCTTGCGCAGCGTTTCGGCGGCGTTGCACGGTTCGCGGCACCGCTCGTCGAGCGTTTGCCGAGCTCGAGCGCGAAGGCGAGCTTCGACTACCGCGCGAAGCGGTTCGTCCGAGCCGCGCACCTCCCGCCGCTCGAGCGCCACCACGGCTGGAAGGAGATCTTCTCACCGGATCTTCGTGCCGAGTTGACGGGCAGGCGCAACGCGTTCGACCCGGTCGACCTTTACCGCAGCGCCTTCGCCGAGACGACCGGCGCGGAGCTGCTCGCCCGCCTGCAGGACGTCGACCGCGCCGTGTACCTCGTCGACGACCTGCTCGTGAAGACGGATCGCGCGTCGATGGCGCACTCGCTCGAGGCGCGCGTCCCGTTCTGCGACCCGGTCGTCGCCTCGTTCGCGCACGCGTTGCCGACGCGGCACAAGGTGCGCGGGCTCAAGAAGAAGGTGCTGCTTCGCAAGGCGGCCGAGCCACTCCTGCCGCGGTCGATCGTCTGGGGGAGGAAGCGCGGGTTCTCGATCCCCGCGGCAGCGTGGCTGCGGGGCGAGCTCGAGCCGTTTGCGCGCGAGACGCTCTCGGCCGACACGCTGCGACGGCAGGGCTTCTTCGACTCTCGAGTCGTCGAGCGGCTGATCGACGAGCACGTCACGCGCCGAGAAGACCGGTCGCGGCAGCTCTGGGGCCTGCTCGCGTTCACGCTCTGGCACGAGCGACACGTCGAACGCGTGCCGGGCCGCCCCAACGTTCCCGAGTTGCTCGCGGCATGAAAGTCTGGATCGACATGACGGCGAGCGCGCACGTGCTCGTCTTCCGGCCGCTGATCGAGATCTTGCGCACGCGCGGCGACGAGGTCGAGATCACCGCGCGCGAGTACGCGCAGACCCTGCAGCTGCTCGAACTCCACGGGCTCGAGGCGGAGGTGATCGGGAAACACGGTGGGCGGTCGCGCACCGGGAAGGCGCGCGCGCTGGCCTCCCGTCTGCGCGCCCTGCGGCGCTGGGCGAAGGGGCGCGGCTTCGACGTCGCGCTCGCGCATGGCTCACACGAGCTGACGATCACCGCGCGGCGGCTCGGCGTCCCGAGCTCGACGACGTTCGACTACGAGTGGGCGTGGCTCCAGCACCAGCTCGGTTGCCGAGCGGCGACGAAGGTGGTCGTGCCGGACACGATCCCGCCGGAGCGGCTTCGCCCCTACGGCGTCGACGAGACCAAGCTGCTCCGGTACGAGGGACTGAAAGAGGAGTACTACCTCGCCGATTTCGAGCCCGACCGTTCAGCGCTCGATGCGTGGGAGCTCGACCCGGCGCGCGTGCTCGTCGTGCTCAGGCCGCCGCCCGACGTCTCGCTCTACCACCGGCACTCGAACCCGCTCTTCCCCCAGACGCTCGACTTCCTCGGGAACCGGACCGACGTGCACGCGATCGTGATCCCGCGCACCGAGGAGCAGCGCGACTTCGTGCTGCGGCTCGAGCTCCCGTCCGTGATCGCCCCGGAGCGAGCGGTCGACGCCCAGAGCCTGATCGCCTTCGCCGACCTCGTAGTCTCGGCCGGCGGGACGATGAACCGGGAGGCCGCGGCACTCGGCGTGCCGGTCTACACGACGTACGGCGGGCGGCTCGGCGGGGTCGACGAAGCGCTCATCCGGGAAGGTCGGCTCGTCCCGCTCAGCGATCCGCGGGCGCTTCAGCTGAAGAAACGAGATGGAGATTTGAACCGAATCCGGCGGGATCCGCAGGTCATGCTCGCCCTCCTGCTCGCGGCCGCGTAGGATCGCACCCGATTCGCAAGCTCACGAAGGGGAGAGGTGTGAGAACGAAACTACTCGTGCTGCTGGCGGCTGCCGCAGCACTCATGGCACTCGTCGCGCTTCCCGCGACCGCAAGAGACAACGAGGCCGGCTTCCAGACGTCCCAGCCGGCATATCTGACGGGCGTGAACGGCACGACCGTGAAGCCAATCATCTCGGTCGGCGACACAGTCGGCGACTACATGTTCGAGGCGATCCCCGACGGGATCTCCTTCGCGAGGGTCAACGGGCGCGGAACCGCCGACATCCTCGTGAACCACGAGCTGTCACTCGTTCCGTTCCCGGCGACACGGCAGGATCCGAGCAACTCAACGGTGAGCCAGCTGCGCCTGCAACAGCACAGCGCAGGCGTTCTCAAGGGCGAGTACGTCATCCCGTTGAGCGCGGGCTACCAGCGCTTCTGCTCGAACTTCGTCGTCGGATCGGAGCATGGCTTCGAGCGTGATCTCATGCTCACGAACGAGGAGGCACGGGACATCGTCCTCCGGCAGGAGGACTCCTGGCACCAGCCCTCCGTTTCGCTCAGCGAGCCGGGAGCGGAGCAAGCCGGTGTTGTCGTCGCCTACGACATCAAGAGCGGCGCGTATCGCTCGATCTACGGGATGGGGCGACACAACCACGAGAACTCGGTCGCCGTCGCTGGCTACGGGCGTCCTGTCGTCCTCTCGGGCGACGACACGTTCGACGCACCTGCATCGCAGCTGTATCTCTACGGGGCGTCGAGCGGCTCGGCGGTGTGGAACGACGAAGGCAAGCTCTACGCGTTCGTCGCCGACACACCCAGCGGCGTCAACGATTACGGCGACGTCACCGAAGGAATGACCGTCACCGGTCACTTCCTCGAGGTGCCACGCAAGATCGCAACGGGCAAGGACGACGACGGCAGCGAGGTCACCTCCGCCGACTTCGGCTATCCGACTCCGGCCGCAGCCAACCCGCCGACGCCGAACATGCCCGACGGGCCGCAGTGGGTGCTCGAGCATTGGAGCAACCTCAACAATGTCTTCCAGTTCATCCGCGTCGAGGATCTAGCCTACGACCGGACGAACCCGAAGATCGTCTACTTCGCGGACACCGGCGAGCCTCGAGCCCGGCCGAACGCAACGACCGGACGGTTGTCCCGCGGGGCGACGGGAGGCAACTACCCAAACGGCCGCTTGTACAAGATCGAGCTCGGCGGGAATCCGCTCGAGGGCGCGAAGCTCTCGATTCTTCCGGGCGCGAACTTCGATCGGAACCCGGTCACGGGATTGCCGCGCTACAACGACGCGACGGTCCCGCACCAGCCCGATAACGTCGAGACGACGAAGAACGCGATCTACTTCCAGGAGGATCCCGGCTCGCACAACTCGCAGCCGACGTTCGCCGGTGCGACGAACGCGCGGATCTGGCGGTACGACCTCGCGACCCACGCGCTCACCGTCGTGGCGGAGGTCGACCAGTCCCCGGGCCCGAACCCGAACAGGGGCGCCTGGGAGTCGAGCGGCATCGTCGACGCCTCGGCCGCCTTCGGGCCGGGGGCGTTCCTCGTGGACGTCCAGGCCCACACGTGGGACATGCCGGCGGGCGTCGGCAACGACCTGCCTGCGGTGCCTCAGAGGGAGCGCGGACAACTCCTGCTGATCCGGGTCCCGAATCCGTAACGGACGCGGGCTACGCCGCCGGGGCTTCGGCCCCGGCGGCGACCGCGGCCAGCAGGTCCTCGCCGTAGCGCTCGAGCTTCGCCGGGCCGACGCCTGACACCCCACCGAGCTCCGCGAGGCTCCCCGGACGGCGCGCCGCGATCTCCGCGAGCGTCGCGTCGTGGAACACGACGTAGGCGGGCTTGCCCTCTTCTTTCGCCCGGTCGAGCCGCCAGCGCTTCAGCGAGACGAGCAGCGGGTCGTCGGCGACGACGGGCGGTGCGGAACCAACGCCGAGCTCGGTCAGGAACCGGCTGGGCTTCGTCGACCACGTCAGCGTCAGATGCCGACGCGCCCGGGTGATCCCCACGTAGAACAGGCGCCGTTCTTCCGTGATCTCGCCGTCCGTCTTCGAGCGCTTCGAGGGGAGCTCGCGCGAGTCGAGCCGCGGGAGAAAGACCGCGTCGAACTCGAGCCCCTTCGCGCGGTGATAGGTCAGAAGGTGAACGCCGCCGGCCGCACCGCTCGAGAACCGAGCCCGAAGGTCCGCGACGAACTCGGCGACCGTTCCGGCGTCCCGCGACAGCGACACGAGCAGCTTCAGGTCCTTCTGCCTCGTCTCCTCGCGTTCGCCGATCCGCTGCGGAGGCGTCGCGAGCAACCCGTGCTCGAGGGCTACGCGCCGCACCTCGTCGGAGGCCGGGAGGTCATCGCGCCCGCGCAGCACCTTCAGCAGCTGCCGCGCTGCGTCCCGTTCGAGGAGCGCCGCGCCCTGGAAGGGGATCTTCGCCTCGGCGAAGGCCGCCTCGAAGTCGGCCGAGCGCGCGTTGAGCCGGTAGAGGACGGCCATCGCGTCGTACGCGACGCCGTCGGCGTGCAGCGCGCGAACTCTTTCGACGACGAAGTCGAGCTCAGCCGCGAGCGACGCGAAGGGACTCGCAACAGGCTTGGGGCCGCCGTCGCGCACAGCCCGCAAGGTCTTCGGCGCCCCGCCAAGCCGCGGGACGAGCCGGTTCGCGAGCTCGAGCACCTCCGGTGTCGAGCGGTAGTTCGCCTCGAGCCGGATGACGGTCGCGTGCGGGTAGCGCTCGGGCAGCTCGAGTAGGTGGCGCGGCGTCGCTCCGGTGAAGGCATAGATCGCCTGATAGTCGTCGCCGACGGCACAGAGGTCGTCCCGCTCGCCGAGCCAGAGCTCGAGCAGCGACTGCTGGAGGAGGTTGACGTCTTGGTACTCGTCGACGGTGAACGCGCGGTAGCGCGCCTGGACCACGCCGAGCGCATCCGCGTCGCGCTCGTAGAGCTCGACTGCGCCTGCGAGCAGATCCTCGAAGTCCATCGAGCCGCGCT
>JACCTU010000132.1 GCA_013812235.1 Actinomycetota bacterium
GCACGACCGACCGCAGCACGTCTCCGAGCCGGCCTTCCCGCGCGGCGGCCCGACCGGCGTCCGCGAGCGCTTCCAGCGCCCCCGGATCGAGCCCGGTCCGGTCGCTCCGCTGAGGCTCCACTGCCATCCCGGCCCGTGCCCAGTATGCCCTCCCGACCCGGGTACCTCTAGACTCCGGCCCATGGCCCAGCCGGCGCGCATCCCCCGGCGCGAGCGGCAGGCTCCCCCCGTCGATCCCTCGGCGGTCGCGCGGGCCTACCGGCTCGAGCGTGCGAAGCGTTTCGCGCGCGAGCAGCGCGCTCGCGAGCGCAACCTCGCCCACCTGCGCTTCTGGCTCGTCCTCGTCCTGCTGACAAGCGCGCTCCTGCTACTCGGCTTCTCCGTCTGGAACGAGGTCGAGCGGCTGTTCGGGCTGTAGGACCCGGGACAAGCGTCCAAGGTGAGCAGCGGCAGCGGCCGCGAAGCGGCCGCCTTTAGGGGTCTTCCGCGTGTCGCGGATCCGCGCTAGCGGATTCGTGACTTGCGCATCTAGGCTCGATCGATTGCACGGGAAAACGGGCTCCAGCTGGATTGCTCCCAGGCGCCCCCGCCGCACATCGGGCAGAGCGGCAGGACGGCGAAGATCGTCACGCCGTAGCCGCACTCGGAGCAGTGGTACTCACCCGTGGCCCGGTCACCGCTCGACAGGAACTCGACGAACCCGTCGGCGACGACCTTGTCGGCTGACCCCTTGCCGATCTCCATCTCGACCCCCTGGCGTCGGTGCAAGGGTGACTTTATCCCTGCGACCCACCATACTCCCCCGGCGGCATGCAGACCCCCGATCCGTTTTCTCCACCCGAGCCCGTGGTTCCCGCCCGCCGCCGCCTGCTGCGGCCGAGCGTCGCGGCCCGCACCGGGGGCGGTTATTGGCTTCTCGGCGAGCGACTCGCGCGCTGGGCGGGGCTCGTGCTCACGCTCTCGACCTTCATGAGCTGGTACTCGGGCTCGGACGACGGCCCGACGATCGCGGTGATCGGCTGGCACGTCGGCGTCCTCGGCAAGCTCGTGTTCTTCATCGGCCTCGCAGTCCTCGCACTCTGGGGATTGCGGGAGGCCGGGTTCGAGCTCCCGGCGTCTGTACCCGAGAGCGTGATCCTGATCGGGCTCGGATCGCTCGCGACGACGTTCGTGCTGATCCGGCTGATCTCCGTGCCGGACGAGTTCTTCCCCTACACCGGCCGCGGGATCGGAATCTGGATCAGTCTGCTTGCGGGGCTTGCGGTGATCGTCGCAGGGCTTCTAGAAGCGTCAGAAGAGCTTTAGCGACGACGAGGCCGAGAACGGCGCCCGCGAGCACGTCGAGTGGATAATGGACGCCGACGTAGATCCGCGAGAAGCCGATCAGCGCGGCGAGGGCGTAGACGTAGACCGTCAGGCGTGGTGCGAGGCGGGAGACCACGTAGGCGCACGCGAAGCTCGTCGACGCGTGGCCCGACGGGAACGACGAGGTCGTCGGGACGCCCACGAGCGGCTCGGGGTCGAGCACGACGGTCGGCGGACGGTCGCGCTGAACCAGGTACTTGAAGAGAGAGGTAACGAAGCTCGTCGTGAGCGCAGTGGTTGCGACCAGCAGGAGCACGTTCGGGCGGCGCCAGGCGACCGCGAGTGCGAGCGCGATCGCCAGCCAGACGCCCGACCACGATCCCGCGATCGTGAGCCCGACGAAGACGGGGTCCAGCCAGTCGGACCGGTGCTCGACGATCCAGCGGTCGAGGCTGCGGTCGACGGAGATCAGACGGGGCGCGCCCCGAGAATTTGCTTGGCGCGCTCGAGCAGCTGCTGCGGGTCGAAGGGCTTGCCGACGAACCCGCTCGCCCCGCGCTCGACTGCCTCGTCGGCCGCGTTCTCGTCCTCCTGGCCGCTGAACATGACGACAGGGATTGCGCCGCCGTGCTGCTCCTGGACGCGACGGAGCATCTCCCACCCGTCCATCTGCGGCATCATCACGTCGAGCAGGATCAGGTCGGGCGGGTCCTGCTCGAGCACCGACAGGCCCTCGGTTCCGCTCGCCGCCTCGCGCACGTCGAACCCCTCGAGCTCGAGGCTCGCCCGTACGAGCGCGCGCGTGCCTTCGTCGTCGTCCACGATCAGCACCGTGGGCCCACCTGCAGCGCGCCCACCGGGGCCCGAGCGCTCGAGGAACGTCTCGAGGTCGCCGCGCCGGTAGCGGCGGTGCCCGCCCGGCGTGTAGAAGGCGGGGACCCGGCCCTGGTCGGACCACTTGCGAATCGTGCTCTGGGCGACCCCGAGGTACTTGGCAGCCTGCCCGAGCGTGAGCCAGTCCGGCTCGCTCGCGGGCGCCCTGCGGCCCTCGGGTCGTTCGCGAAATGTCATGCGCGCGAGAATCTACCCAAAGCTCTAGGTTCCTAACTCCTACCGGGTCGGTGTCAGGGTGACCACCGTCAACGTCCGGTCGAACGTCGTTGTCCCGGGCTCGGGGCCGTCGTCCAGTGCAGCTCCGAGTGCGAGGCCCAGCACGAACGCGGCGAGCACCACGAGCCAGCGCGTGACGAGGGCCCGGCGGCCCGTGCGACGCCGCGGGCGCGTCACGGTGCGTAGTCGGTCGCGCCGCGGGCGTAGTGGTGGAACGTCGCGTCGAGGACGTCGGTCAGCCACCGCGGCCAGCCCGGGAAGGCTGCGTGGTCGGCAACCGCCGCGTAGGCCCAGTGCTCGGCAGTTTCGTAGGCCGCGGCGAGCTCCTCGAGCGTGAAGGTCTGACCGACGCGGCGACGGAGCTCGTCGATCACCGCGTCCGACGCGTCGAGCAGCCGGCGGTCGGCCCTGACCGCCTCGTCGAAGCGGCGGCTGCCCTCTGCCCACTCGCTCCGCGCCAGCTTGATCGCAACGGCGTCCATGCGCTGAGGTTAGTCAGCTTCGTCCAGGCAGCAGAGGTCGGTGGGCCAGAGCGGCTCGACCTCCGAGACGATCCGGCGCCCGAGCTCGTACCCGGGACGCGCAAGCGCGAACGCGGCATGGGCGTGCAGGCACTTGAGGCTGCCGGTGCGCGTCGCGCCGCCGACTCCGCCCGGCAGCTCCGGGCGGAGTCG
>JACCTU010000152.1 GCA_013812235.1 Actinomycetota bacterium
CCCCGGTCTCGCCTGCAACCGCACCTGACGGGCTGGCTGTTCGCGCTCCCGTTCCTCGTCGTCTTCGTCGTCTTCATGGCGGTCCCGATCGTCGCCTCGCTGATCCTGAGCTTTACCGGCTTCGGGCTCGGGAACCTGCGCGATTGGTTCAGCGCCGACTTCGTCGGCGTCGACAATTACACGAAGCTCTTCGACGACGAGCGATTCCTCAAGGCGGTCCGCAACACGGCCGTGTTCGTCGTTGTAGGCGTGCCGCTCACGCTTGCCGCCGGCTTGCTGGCCGCCGTCGGGCTCAACCAGGCGATCGGCCGCATCCAGGCGCTCTTCCGGGTCGGCTACTACCTGCCGGTGGTCACGAGCATCGTCGCGATCGCCGTCATCTGGCGCTACCTCCTGAACCCGGACTTCGGTCTCGTCAACGCGGGGCTCGACCTCGTCGGTATCGAGGGCCGGAACTGGCTGGGCGAGCGATCGACAGCGCTGGGCTCGATCATCGCGCTCGGCATCTGGCGCAACTTCGGCTTCGACATGGTCATCTTCCTCGCAGCCCTCCAGGGGATCAACCCTGTTCTGTACGAAGCGGCCAGGGTCGACGGAGCGACTCCTTGGCAAGTGTTCTGGCGCATCACCCTGCCGTTGCTTCGCCCGACGATCCTGTTCCTCGCGGTGATCACCTCGTCCGGCTACCTCCAGTTGTTCGAGGAGCCGTTCATCATGACGGGCGGCGGCCCGCTCGACTCGACGCTCTCTGTCGCGATGTACACCTACGAGCAGGGGTTCCGGTTCCTCAACCTCGGCTACGCGAGTGCGGTCGCCTACGCGCTCTTCGTCGCGATCGTCGTGCTCACGTTCATCCAGTTCCGCCTCCTGCGGTCGGACGAGACATGACGACGCTCGAGACTGCACGCCACCCGATGCCCCCGCTTCCCGGCTCGCGCAGACGTGTGGTCCCGACCCGCGCCTGGGTGATTCCGCTGCTCTTGCTCGGACTCACGCTGACCGTCGTCCCGTTCCTCTGGATGTTCGTCGGCTCGCTGAAGCCTCAGGCCGAACTGCTGAAGGAACCGCCCACGTGGCTGCCCGAGTCGCCGACGGTCTCCAACTACGAGCGCCTCTGGGAGCGTCTCGACTTCCCGCGGTACTTCTGGAACTCGACGTTCATCGCGGTGCTGATTACGCTCGCCAACCTCCTCTTCTGCTCGATGGTCGGCTACGCGCTCGCGAAGCTGCGCTTCTTCGGCCGCGACAAGCTCTTCCTGCTCGTGCTCGGGACGCTGCTCGTTCCGGGGAGCGTGACGCTCATCCCGCTGTTCGTGCTGATGTCGAAGCTCGACCTCGTCGACTCGCCGTGGGCGGTCATCCTCCCTGCCGCCGCCGGCCCACTCGGCGTCTTCCTGATGCGCCAGTTCATGCTCGCGATCCCCGACGACCTGCTCGAGGCGGCGCGCGTGGACGGCGCCGGGGAATTCACCATCTTCTGGCGGATCGTGCTGCCGCTCTCGACACCGGCGCTCGCAGCGCTCGGGATCATCACCTTCCTCCCGTCCTGGAACGCGTTGCTGTGGCCGCTCGTCGTGCTGACGAGCCAGGACAACTACACGCTCCCGGTCGCGCTCGCGATCTTCTCGCGAGGGCAGTTCCAGGCGGACTACGGCCTGCTCATGGCCGGATCGGTCGTGCTCGTCGTGCCCGTGATCGTCGTCTTCATGCTGCTCCAGCGGCACTTCACGCAGAGCGTCGCCATGACCGGAATCAAAGGCTGAAACCGTGACTCGAAAGGGGTCTCCCATGCACCGTCGCCACCTGATTTTCGTCCTCCTCGGGCTCGCTCTCGTCGTCGCCACGCCGGCGGCGACCGGCGCCGATCGACCGCCCACCGCCGTGCAGAACCGCACGCTTCAGGCGTACGCGCGGGACACCTGGCGGTCGTTCGACATGTTGCTCTACCGCGAGACGGGACTCCCGGCGGACAACGTCAGCGCCGAGGGCGTCAGGTCTCGCTACACCTCCCCGACCAACATCGGCGCGTACATGTGGAGCACGATCGTCGCGCGGGACCTCGGGCTGATCAAGCCTGCGGAGGCACGCACGCGCATCGACAGGACGCTGGCGACGCTCGCTCGGATCGAGAAGCACGAGTGGAGCGGCCAGTACTACAACTGGTACGACCCGCAGACGGGCGCGAAGCTGACGACCTGGCCGGTCGACGGCTCGAGCGTCTCACCGTTTCTCTCCAGCGTCGACAACGGCTGGCTGGCAACAGCGCTCAAGGTCGTGCGTGAGGCGGTGCCACAGCTACGACGCGACGCCGATGCGATCCTCGACGAGATGGACTTCGGCTTCTACTACGACCCGCAGGCCGGCCTGCTCCGCGGGGGGTTCTGGGACGCGGCTCCAGGCGGTTGCTCGACGCCCGGCAACTACCGCGGGCGCGGCCCGGTCGTCTACTACACCTGCCACCACTACGGCGCGCTCAACACCGAGCCCCGGATCGCGAGCTACTGGGGAATCGCGCGCGAGCAGTTCCCCGCCACGCACTACTTCAAGATGTGGCGCACGTTCCCCAACACCTGCGACTGGTCGTGGCAGGAGATGAAGCCCGAAGGGGTGACGCGCACGTACCTTGGCGTCGACGTGTATGAGGGCCACTACACGTACCGCGGCATGAACATCGTCCCCAGCTGGGGCGGGAGCATGTTCGAGGCCTTGATGGTGCCGCTGTTTGTCCCCGAAGAGGACTGGGCGCCGCGGAGTTGGGGCGTCAACCACCCCCTCTATGTCCGCGCGCAGATCGAGCACGGGCTGCAGGAGGCAGCGTACGGCTACTGGGGATTCTCGCCCTCGAACAACCCCGACGGCGGTTACCGCGAGTACGGCGTCGATCCGATCGGGCTCGAACCGAACGGGTACGCATCGGACCAGGAGCGCACCCATGTCGACTACGGCTTCCCGCCGTGCCGCCCCGGCGCACCCCCGCCGGCTGCCTATGGTCGCGGGGTCGTGACGCCGCACGCGTCGTTTCTCGCGCTCGAGTACGACCGTGCGGCGGCGCTCGCAAACCTGGCGAAGCTGCGGAGGGACTTCGAGGTCTACGGCAGCGGTGGCTTCTTCGACGCCATCGACGTGAAGACGAGCACGGTCTCGCGCTTCTACCTCGCGCTCGACCAGGGGATGGTCATGGCCGCGCTCGGCAACGAGCTCCGGAACGATCGCCTACGCGACTACTTCACGCGCGGCGAGGTGACGCAGCGGGTGCGGCCCGTGATCGCGCCGGAGGAGTTCACCGCTGGCTGACGACGCCCGGCGGGACTGGGAGCGGCGCATCGGGCGCCGTTCCGACCCCGCCGTGGCGCGCGTCGCGCAACGTCTCCCTCCGCCCGACCGCGTCGAAACCGAAGGAGGCGCGGGTCAGGTGACCGTCCGCTGGTCTCGGGTGAAAGGGGCGATCGGGTACCTCGTGCTCCGCGACGGCGAGCCGATCGACCACGGCGGCCGCGACGTGCTCGCCTCATCGGGGCCGAGCTACTGCGACACGACCGGCGAACGTGGCCGACGCTACGCCTACTCGGTCGCCTCGCTCGCCGACGTTGGCGCTGAGCCCGGCGACGCGTCCGAGCCGGTTGAGGCCGCCTCGACTGCGTCGCCCGCCGCTCCGCTCGAGCTCCGCGTCGACGCGGCCCGCGTCACGGGACAGCTCGACCGGGTCTGGCGCATGGTCGGCTCGGAACACCTCTCGCAGCTCTTCTACGGCGAGGGGCCGGGCGGCAGCGATATCGGTCGCGAGTTCGCAGAGGCGCTCGAGCTCGCTCGCGACGAGCTCGGCGTCGAGTCCGTGCGCGCGCACGCGATCCTCCACGACGAGCTCGAGGTGTACGGCGACGACGGCGAGGTCCGTTTGGACGGGATCTTCCGCGTCTACGACCGCCTGCTCGAGCTCGGCGTCCGGCCCGTCGTCGAGCTCTCGTTCATGCCGCGCGCTCTTGCAGCCGATCCCAAGCCGTCGATCTTCGAGTACCGCGGCCTGATCTCGCCGCCCGCAGACTGGGAGCGCTGGGCAGCCCTGAACGCGACTCTCGCCGCGGGGCTCGTCGATCGCTACGGGATCGAGGAAGTGGAGCGCTGGGGGTTCGAGGTGTGGAACGAGGCGAACCTCGAGGTGTTCTGGTCCGGGACTCAGGCCGACTATTTCCGCCTCTACGAGACGGCCGCGCGCGCGATCAAGGAGGTCGACGCGCGGCTGCTGGTCGGCGGGCCGTCGACGGCGGCGGCGGGATGGATCGTCGACTTCCTTGACTTCGTGCTCGAAGGCGAGATCCCGCTCGACTTTCTCTCCACCCACACGTACGGAAATTGGCCCGTCGACGTCCGCGAGGCGCTTCGCAGCCGCGGGCTCGACGACGTCCAGGTGTGGTGGACCGAATGGGGTGTTACGCCGACGCACTTTTACAACGTGACCGACTCGGTCTACGGGGCGCCGTTCGTGCTGCACGGGATGAAAAGCGCACAGGGCCGGCTCGACGCGCTCGCCTATTGGGTCGTCAGCGATCACTTCGAGGAGCTCGGTCGCGCGGAGCGCCTGCTCCACGGCGGCTTCGGGCTCCTGACGATCGGCAATCTGCGCAAACCCCGCTGGTGGGCGCTCGCGCTCGCACAGCAACTCGGCGACGACCTGCTCCAGCTGGAGCTCGGCGGTGACGGCGCCGCCTCGCTCGTCGATGCCTGGGCCGCGAGGCACGAGGACGGCACGATCGACATCCTCGCGTGGAACGGGACGCTGCAGCAGGCGAAGGCCGACGGCGATGCCCTGCTCGACCGCGCGCTCCACGTCAGCGTCGACGGCCTCGACGGCCGTTGGGAAGCATCAGTCGCGCGCGTCGACCGCGAGCACTCGAACCTCGCCGCACGCTGGGATCGCTCCCGCGACTGGCCGACTACAAAAGAGTGGGAGGCACTCCACGCCGAAGACCGCCTCGACGAGGAGGAGCTTGGAATGCTCGACCGCGTAGAGCTCGAGCTGCCTCTGCCCCAGCCGGGCGTGCTGCGCCTGCGGCTCAGGCCTCGGGGATAGCCGCGACGCCCGGGAGCTCCTTGCCCTCGAGCAGCTCGAGCGACGCACCGCCGCCGGTCGAGACCCAGTCGACCCGGTCTGCGAGGTCCGCCTCGTGGAGCGCTCGGGCCGAGTCGGCGCCGCCGACCACTGTGTAGCCGTCGACCTCGCAGACCGCCTCAGCGACCGCTCGCGTGCCGGCGGCGAAGCGCGGCCATTCGAACACGCCCATCGGGCCGTTCCAAAACACGGTCTTCGCGCGGCGGATCCGCTCGGCGAAGTCGCGCTGCGTCTCGGGGCCGATGTCGAGCCCGAGCCAGCCGTCCGGGAGCTCGTCGTAGGAGACGACCTTCGTCTCCGCGACCGGCGCGAACGCCGACGCCGCGACGACGTCCTTCGGCAGGACGACCTGGAACTGGAGGGGGTTCGACTCGCGCATCTCTTCGGCCATCTTCCCACCGATCAACACCTCGTCGGCGCGCCCTCCGAGGTTCTCGAGCACTCCGAGCTTGTCCTGGACCTTCGCGCCGCCCGAGATCAGCAGGAACGGTCGCTCGACACCGCCGAGCAGCCGGCCCAGCATCTCCAGCTCCTGCTCGAGCAGGAGACCGGCATAGGCGGGAAGCAGCTGCGCGACGCCCACCGTCGAGGCGTGGGCGCGGTGAGCCGACCCGAACGCGTCGTTCACGAAGAGGTCGCAGCCCTCGGCGAGCTCACGCGTGAACGAGGGCTCGTTCGCGGTCTCGCGCGGATCGAAGCGGGTGTTCTCGAGGACGACCACCCGATCGTCGGGGAGCAGCTCGCGCAGCCGCGCGCGCACAGGCTCCATCGAGTAGCGCTTGCGGTCCTCGTCCGTCTTCGGCCGCCCGAGGTGCGAGCACACCCGCACCTCGGCCGCGTCACGTTCGAGGAGCAGTCGCAACGTCGGCAGCGAAGCCTGGATGCGCGTGTCGTCGGCGACACGCCCGTCCCCGAGCGGGACGTTCAGGTCGGAGCGGACGAGCACGTGCTTGCCGGCGACGTCGGCGTCGCGCACCGACCGCGGTCGTCGCACTAGAGGCGCGTCATCAGGTCGACGAGCCGGCACGAGTAGCCCCACTCGTTGTCGTACCAGCCGAAAACCTTGACGACGTTGCCCGAGACCATCGTCAGCCCACTGTCGAAGATGCACGAGAACGGCGAGTTCTGGATGTCAGTCGAGACGAGCGGAGCCTCGGAGTACTGCAGGATCCCCTTCATCGCGCCGGTGTCGGCGAGGCTGCGGAACGCCTCGTTCACCTCGTCGATGCTCGTGTCGCGAGAGACGCGGACGACGAGGTCGACGATCGAGCCGGTCGGGACCGGCGCGCGCATCGCCATGCCGTCGACCTTCCCCTTCAGCTTCGGGATTACCTCACCGATCGCGCGCGCCGCGCCGGTCGAGGTCGGGATGAGGTTGATCGCCGCAGCGCGCGCTCGACGGAGGTCCTCGTGCGGCAGGTCGAGGATGCGCTGGTCGTTCGTGTACGCGTGAATCGTCGTCATGAAGCCTTGCTCGATCGTGAAGGCGTCGTTGAGCACCTTCGCGAGCGGCGCCAGGCAGTTCGTCGTGCACGACGCGTTGGAGATGATCCGGTGCGCGTCCCGATCGTAGGCGTCGTCGTTGACGCCGAGGGCGATCGTCACGTCCGGGTCGGTCGCCGGTGCGGAGATGACGACCTTCGGTGCACCCGCGTCGAGGTGCTGCTGAGCCTGGTCGCGCTTGGTGAAGAAGCCGGTCGACTCGAGCACGACGTCGACGCCGAGCTCGCCCCAGGGCAGGTTCTTCGGGTCGCGCTCGGAAAAGACCTTGAACTCCTCGCCGGCGGCGGTGATCGAGCTGTCGCCGTGCGACACCCCGCCCTCGAGCCGCCCGAGCAGGGAGTCGTACTCGAGCAGGTGCGCCATCGTGCCGGCGTCGGCGAGGTCGTTGATCGCGACGACGTCGATGTCGGCGCCCTGCTTGAGCTTCGCGCGGAAAAAGTTTCGCCCGATCCGCCCGAACCCGTTGATCCCCACCTTGACCGCCATGCTCCTCCTGTCTCTCGGCTTCGCGCGCGAGTCTAATGCCCGGAAAAAATCGTGGCGGGCCGCGTCGGCATCGCTTGCGATGCCGACAAAGTGAGGACGTGCTGGCTTTGCCGGCGCGCCGTCGGAGACGGCGGGTCGGAGGGGAAGCTCCGAGGACGACCTTCCCCTCCGACTTCGCCACGCTCAGAACCTTGGCACCGAACGGGGTCTGAATTCGACGCCGGACGAGCGCGGACCCGCCGAATACCAAGTATGGCCGGTTCTGGACGGCCAGGCAACTGGTGCGCTATTCCCTGGTCAGGAAACAGTTTCGGCGAGGCGCTGGAGCGTTCTCAACCGCCTGTGTGCAGCAGCTTTCGTCGTCGGCGGCTGACATTTGAGCGCGAGCTCCCGGAGCGACAGCGAGGGATGATCCAGCCGGAGGGCAGCGATCTCCTGCAGTTCGGGCCGCAGCCGGTCGAGACGCCCCGCGGCGGCGAGCGCCCGGACTGCCACCACCTGCTCGTGGGCGGCCCGGCTCGAGCGGACGAGGTTGGCGTGGTCGGCGTTCGCCTGTCGGTTGGCGCGCGACCGGGTTGCCGCCACGACCGCGTGCTCGTCGAGCGCCAGGACGACGTCGCTCGCTCCTGCCTCGGCGAGCACGTCTGCGATCGTCTCACCGCCCTTCGCGTACGCGATCGCGTGCCGGCCGCGGTCGAGGACCGCCAGGGGCGCGAGCGAGGCGAGGAACTCCGCGCCTTCGAGCGAGGCGGTGCGGATCTCGAGGTGAGGCGTGCGGGGACCGCTGAGCGAGCCGCCGCCGAGGAGGGCCCCCCGCAGGTACGCGG
>JACCTU010000158.1 GCA_013812235.1 Actinomycetota bacterium
GCCGGTGTCGACTACGACGACGTCACGGACACGCTCGAACGCGAGGGCGTCCAGAAGTTCTCCGATTCGTTCGCCGAGCTGCTCGAAGGCATCAGCGCAAAGCGCGGCGAGCTCGTCTCCGCGTGACGGTCGAGACGGCCGAGCTCGTCGACCGGATCTGGAGCCGGGACCCGAGCGTCTGGACCGGCGGTGATGAGGCGCAGTGGCTCGGCTGGCTCGACGAGCCGCTCAGGATGCACGAGCGCGTGCACGAGCTGCTCGACCGGTTCTCGCGCGTCGAGTTCGAGCGCGTCTGCCTGCTCGGGATGGGCGGCTCGAGCCTCGCGCCCGAGGTCCTGAAGCGCCTCTTCCGCGTCGACGCGTTCGAGACCCTCGACACGACGCACCCGAGCGCGGTCCGACGAGTCGAGGTCGACGGCACGCTCTTCATCTCCGCCTCCAAGTCGGGATCCACGCTCGAGACGCGGTCGCACACCGAGTACTTCCTCGAGCGCGTCAGAAACGGCGATCGCTTCGTCGCGATCACCGACCCGGGCTCGGAGCTCGAGCGGCTCGCATCGGAGCGCGGGTTTCTCGACACGATCCACGGCGAGCCGACGATCGGCGGCCGCTACTCGGCCCTGTCGCCGTTCGGGATCGTTCCGGCGGTGCTGATGGGGGTCGACGTGCACCGTCTGCTCGATCGCGCGGAGGAGATGCGCGAGGCCTGCAGGCTCGACGTCGGCAACCCTGGCCTGGAGCTCGGGCTCGAGCTCGGCGCGGGCCCGGACAAGGTGCTCGTCGAAGGCGACTTCGGCCTCTGGGTCGAGCAGCTCCTCGCCGAGTCGACCGGCAAGCAGGGCAGAGGCCTCGTCCCCGTCCGCTACGGCGATACCGACGACGTGCAGAGGCCGGACTTCCGCGTCGGGGATCCCTACGAGGTCGCCCAGGAGTTCTTCCGCTGGGAGTTCGCGACCGCGGTCGCCGGCTCGATCCTCGGGATCAACCCGTTCGACCAGCCCGACGTGCAGGCGGCGAAGGACAAGACGAACGAGCTGCTCTCGCGAGGTGGCGAGCCGTCGCTCGAGCCGGAGGGCGACCTCGACGAGCTGTTCGCGGGCGCGCGCGAAGGCGATTACGTCGCGATCCTCGCGTTCATCGATCCCGCGCGCGAACGGGAGTTGACACCGCTTGTCGACAAAGCGCGCGCGACCGGACGTCCCGTCAGCGTCGGGCTCGGTCCGCGCTACCTCCACTCGACCGGCCAGCTGCACAAGGGCGGTCCGGACACGGGCCTCTTCGTCCAGGTCGTCGACGACCTCGGCGAGGAGCTCCCGATCCCCGGCCAGCCGTTCGGCTTCCGCACCTTGATCGCCGCGCAGGCAGCCGGCGACTTCGAGGCGCTGAAGGAGCGCGGCCGGCGGATCGTGCGGGTGACGTTGTGAAGCTCGGGATGATCGGCCTCGGCCGCATGGGCTCCGGCATGACCGAGCGGCTGCGCCGCGAGCACGAGGTGATGACGTATGACCGGAGCGTCGAGTCGACCGCGGACTCGCTTGCCGAGCTCGTGACGCAGCTCGACCCGCCGCGCGTGCTCTGGCTGATGGTCCCCGCGGGTGAGGTCACGGAGCAGTTGTTCCAAGAGCTGCTCGGGCACGTCGAGCCGGACGACGTGATCGTCGACGGCGGCAACTCGTACTTCCGCGACTCGATCCGACGGCATGACGAGGCGAAGGAGCACGGCGTGCGCTTCGTCGACGTTGGGGTCTCGGGCGGCGTGTGGGGCCTCGAGGCGGGCTTCTGCCTGATGGCGGGCGGCGACGACGACGCCACCGCGACCCTCGCGCCGGCCTTCGACTCGCTCGCGCCGGAGAACGGCTGGGCCGACGTCGGCGGGCCGGGCTCGGGGCACTTCGTGAAGATGGTCCACAACGGGATCGAATACGGGCTGATGGAGGCGTACGCCGAAGGCTTCGAGCTGATGAAGCACTCACAGTTCGACCTGGACCTCGAGCAGATCGCGGGCATTTGGCGCTACGGCTCAGTCGTGCGCTCTTGGCTCCTCGACCTGCTCTACGAAGCGTTCAAGACGAACGGCTCGAACCTCGAGAAAATCGCACCGTACGTCGAGGACTCCGGCGAGGGTCGGTGGACGATCAACGAAGCCATCAACCAGAGCGTCCCGGTACCGGCGATCGCCAGCGCGCTGTTCGCGCGCTTCGCGTCACGCAATGAGATCAATTTCGGCGCGAAGGTGCAGGCGGCGCTTCGTAACCAGTTCGGTGGCCACGCTGTCCGCGCGGCGGAAGAGCGCCTGGAGGACCCTGACCCAAGTCGCTGAGAACCCGCTGCTCGAAGGGCTCGAGCGCAAGCGCACACCGGACCCGTGCGTGCTGGTGATCTTCGGTGCGTCGGGCGACCTGACGAAGCGCAAGCTCTTCCCGGCGCTTTACGCCCTCGCGTACCGGCACATGCTGCCCGAGCGCTTCGCTGTGCTCGGCACCGCACGCAGCCCGATGTCGACCGACGACTTCCGCAAGGCGATGGAGGAGGCGGTGCGCGAGCACGGGCGCGTCGAGTTCAAGCAGGAGGTGTGGGACGAGCTCGTGTCCGCGACGCACTACGTCCCGATGGAGTTCGAGGACGACGAGGCCGAGGACCGCGTCGCCGAGAAGCTCAACGAGCTCGACAGTGAGCACGGCACCGAGGGCAACCGCCTGTACTACCTCGCCGTGCCGCCGAACGCGATCGCGACGCTCGTCCGCGAGATCGGCGAGCGGCGCGCGAGCGAGGGCTGGGCGC
This sequence comes from Actinomycetota bacterium, assembly GCA_013812235.1. Classification (GTDB taxonomy): domain Bacteria; phylum Actinomycetota; class Thermoleophilia; order Gaiellales; family Gaiellaceae; genus JACCTU01. Next base: position 2,782 of record JACCTU010000158.1, read on the forward strand.
GGTTGATCGTCGAGAAGCCGTTCGG
>JACCTU010000170.1 GCA_013812235.1 Actinomycetota bacterium
TCGCCGACGATGCCGAGCGTCTCGCCCGGCGCGATCTCAAACGAGATTCCGTTGACCGCGTGGATCGTCCCGCGCCGCGTCCAGAACTCCACGCGGAGGTCGCGCACGGAGAGGAGCGGCTCAGGCACGTCCGCGCAATTTAGGGTCGAGCGCTTCCCGCAGGCCGTCGCCGATCAGGTTGAAGCCGAGCACCGAGATCACGATCGCCAGGCAGGGGATGATCGCCAGGTAGGGCGCTGCCGCGAGGTACTCGTTCGCGTCGGTCAGCATCGTCCCCCACTCCGGCGTCGACGGATCCTGCGGTCCGAGCCCGAGGAAGCCAAGACCTGCAACGTCGATGATCGCGGTCGCCATCGCGAGCGTGCCGGCGACGATCACCGGTGAGATCGAGTTCGGGAGGATGTGCGAGAAGAGGATCTTCCGGCGCGGGACACCCACCACCCTCGCCGCGAGCACGTACTCGTTCTCCTTCTGCGCGATCACCGAGCCGCGCAGCAACCGCGCGAAGATCGGAATGTTCACGACGCCGACCGCGATCATCACCTGCCAGAGGCCCGGACCGAGCATCGCGACGATCGCGATCGCGAAGAGCAGCCCCGGGATGGCCAGCATGATGTCCATCAGCCGCATGACGAGCGAGCCGGGCCAACGCCCGAAGTAGCCGGCGAACGCCCCTAGGAGCAGACCGATCGAGAGCCCGATGCCCACCGAAACGACGCCGATCAGCAGCGAGTAGCGCGCGCCGTACACGATCCGGCTGAAGACGTCGCGCCCCTGGAGATCAAGGCCGAGCAGATGTTCGGTGCTCGGAGGTTGCGGCTGGAGGATGCCGGCGACGAGGTGGACGTCGTCGGACGGGTGGCTCGGCGCAATCCACTGGGCCCCGAGGGCGAAGATCACGAACACCGATACGAGCACGGCGCCGATGATCGCGCCGACGTTGTGCGTGAGGCGGTACCACGCCTCGTTCCAGAGCCCGCCCGTCGACTGCTCGAGCTGGATCTCCGCGATTTCGAGCTCGGCGGCGCTCATCCCGAGTACCTGATCCTCGGGTTGATCACGGCGTAGGCCACGTCGACAACGAGGTTGACCAGCACGAAGACCAGAGCAAGAAAGAGGATGCCGCCCTGAAGCACTGGGTAGTCGCGGTTGAAGATGGCGTCGCGCAGCCAGGAGCCCATGCCGGGGTAGGCGAACACGGTCTCGGTCAGGATCGCACCCGAAAGAAGCAGTCCGGTCTGGAGACCGATCACTGTCGTCACCGGCAGCAGCGCGTTCCGCAAGACGTGCCGGCGATCGACGATCCCGGGTGACATCCCTTTCGCACGGGCGGTGCGGACGTAGTCCTCGTTCTGGACATCGAGCACGGCCGAGCGTGTGATCCGGGCGATGATCGCGAGCGGGATCGACCCGAGCGCGACTGCCGGCAGGATCAGATGCTTGAGCACGTCCCAGAGCGTCGACCAGTCGCGCGTGAGGATCGCGTCGAGGACGTAGAAGTTCGTCGGGTGCTTCGCGTCGAAGATCAGGAGGTCGATGCGACCGACGCTCGGGAGCCAGCCGAGCCGCACCGCGAAGATGTATTTGAGCAGGATCGCGAGCACGAAGATCGGGACGGAGATCCCGATCAGGGAGAGGAACAGGCTCCCGTGGTCGATGGGGCCGCCGTAGCGTTTCGCCGCGATGAACCCGAGTGGAATGCCGAGCGAGACCGAGAACAGCATCGCCGCCAGCGCGAGCTCGACCGTCGCCGGGAAGCGCTGCCGGATCTCGTCCGTGACCTGACGATGGGTCGCCACGCTGATCCCGAGGTCGCGGTCGGCGACCGTCGTCTCCATGTAGGTGACGTACTGACGCCAGATTGGCTCGTTCAGCCCAAAGCGCTCCTTGTACGCGGCGACGAGCGCGGGTGTCGCCCGCTCCCCGAGGAGCGACTCGGCCGGGCTGCCCGGGAGCGCCCGCACCCAGAAGAAGAGCAGCACGGAGACGCCGAAGAGAATCGGGATGAGCAGCAGCAACCGGCGGACGACGAAGCGAAGCATTCGTGTCGTCCGCCGGCTGCTAGCTCACGTTCCTACTGTCCGCCCAGGAAGACGGTCTTAAACAGGTCGGTGCCGATCGGGCTCGTGTAGTAGCCCTGCACCCGCTTCTGGAAGCCGAGTGCCGGCGTCGAATGCGCATACGGGACGCCCGGCAGGTTCTGCATGATCAGCCGGTTCGCCTGCTGGTACATCTTGATGCGCTTCGCCTGGTTCACTTCCTGCTCGGCCGCGTTGAGGAGCTTGTCGAGCGCTGCGTTCTTCTCCTGGAACTGCGGGCTGTCGCCCTGGAAGAACGTGCCGATGAAGTTGTCCGCATCGGCATAGTCACCCGTCCAACCGATCAGGTTCAGGTGACCCGCGGTGCCCTGGTTGACGTTCTTCACGTAGTCGGGCCGCCACGGCATACTCGTCGTCTGAACGTCGAACCCGGACTGCTCGAGGCTCGCCTTGAACGCCTCGTAGTTCGCCTTCGGGTCCGGCATGTACGGACGGGAGATGCCGGTCGGGTACCAGAACTCGATCTTGCACGGCGGACCGCACCCGGCCTCGCGCAGCAACTGCCGCGCCCTGGTCGGGTTGAACGAGTACTTGACCACGTCCTTCGCGTAGCCGGGAAGGCTCGGCGGCATGAACGCGTGCGCGACCTGTGCGCGGCCGGCGTAGAACGAGTTCACGACGAGCTGCCGGTTCAGGCCGTACGCGACCGCCCGCCGGACCCGGATGTCGTTCATCGGCGGCTTTGCGGACTGGATCGTCACGTAGGCGACGTTGAACGCCGGGCGGCTCAGCACCTTCAGCCGGGAGTTGCCCCGCACCGTCGCGACGAGCGGCGGCGAGAGCAGGTCGATCCCGAAGACCTCGCCGGTCTGGAGCGCCTGCACGCGAGCCGTGTTGTCGCTGATCGGCCGGATGATGATCCGGGCGAGGCGCGGCTGCTTCTTGTTCCAGTACCGCGGGTTCTTCTTCAGGATCACCGACTCGCCGACCGTCCACTTCTCGAGCATGTACGGGCCTGTCCCGGTCGGATTCCGGAACGCGTACGTCCCGATCGGCGCGAAGACGCCGTTCCGGATTGTGCCCTGGTTCGCGCCGTACTTCGCCATCGCGGTCGGACTCTGCATCGAGAACGCCGAGAGGACGAGCGAGGGAACGAACGGGCCGTTCTTCCGCGTCAGCTTGACGACCGCCTTGAGACCGCCGACCGCGCGGCAGCTCTGGTAGAGCGGCTTGCCAAGCGTTGCGTTCTCGTTGCGCCTGTAGCCGCTGAAGATCTTCTGGTAGTAGAGGGTCGCCGACGCGTCCTGGAACGGGCCGCTGAAGTTGAACCAGCGGTTGAAGTTCGCGCACACGGCGGCCGCGTTGAACGCGGTACCGTCGTGGAAGCGAACCCCGCCGCGCAGGTTGAACGTGTACGTCCGCCCGTTCTTGGCGACGCTCCAACTGGTCGCCAGGGCCGGGACGAGCCGGGTCGTCCCCGGAGCAAAGTCGACGAGGCTTTCGAAGATCTGCTTCGTGACCCGGAACGACTCCCCGTCCGAGACAAGCGCCGGGTCGAGATACGTCGGGTCACTGGCGCCGGCGTAGATCAAGGTGCTCGGAGCCGCCCCACTCGGCGACGCCTCCGATCTCGATCCCGCCGTCGCAGCGCCCGCAACGAGCAAGCAGGCTGCCACCGCGCCCGCCATGCTCAAGAGCTTGATCCCCCTCAAACTGCACCACCTCTCTGTGTCACTGTTTGAACTTCCTTGGTTCAAAGAAGTAAGTATTCAGCAGGTAGGACGCCTCAGCAAACAAAAGGTTAAGGAGCGGCCGAGGCCGCCCCTTGGAGCGTCGAAGAGCGCTAACGCGTTTAGGCCGCGGAGGCGACCGAGATCAGGTCGCGCAGCGCACCGAGCCGCGCAAGGGCCTGGCCCTCGAGCTGCCGGACGCGTTCTCGCGTCAGATCGAGCTCGTGGCCGATCGCCTCGAGCGTCCAGGGCTCGCCCTCGAAGCCGAACCGCAGCTCGAGGATCCGCCGCTCCCGCTCCGGTAGGGCGTCGAGCGCCTTGCGCACGCCTTGGCGGCGAAGCGACTCTTCAGCCTCTTCGAACGGATCGGGCGCCTCGCGGTCGGCGAACAAGTCGCCGAGCTCGCCCTCGTCGTCCGCGCCGACCGTCTGGTTCAGCGAGACCGACGCGGACGCGGCACCGAGCGCCTCGTCGACGTGCTGGATCGGAAGGCCGGTGGCCTCGGCGAGCTCCTCCTTCGTCGCCTCGCGGCCGAGCTCGACCTCGAGCCGGCGCGCGGCGCGCGACAGCTTCTGCTGCCGCTCGACGACGTGGACAGGCACGCGGATCGTCCGCGCGTGGTTTGCGACGGCGCGCTGCACCGACTGGCGAATCCACCAGGTCGCGTAGGTCGAGAACTTAAGCCGCGGCGCCAGTCGAACTTCTCGACCGCGCGGTTCAGGCCGAGGGTGCCCTCCTGGATCAGGTCGAGAAACGGCACACCGAGGCCGCGGTAGCCCTTGGCGATCGACACGACCAGCCGAAGGTTCGACTCGATCATGTGCCGCTTCGCGACGGGGTCGCCGCGCTCGATCCGCTTGGCGAGGGTGACCTCGTCCGCGGCGGTCAGGAGCTTGTGCTTGCCGACGTCGGCGAGGAACAGCTGGAGGCTGTCCGCGGAGCCCGAGAGCGGCGCATGCGAGAGGTTCAGGTTCTCGCGTTTCGCCGGCTTCTCGTCCTTCTCGTCCACCTCGACCTTGATCTCGAAGCCGATCGACACGAGCTCGTGCCGGAGCTGCTCGAGGTCCTGCTCGTTCAGTTCGTGCTCCTGCCCGAACGTCTCCAGCGTGGTCGCTTCGATGAAGCCCTGTTCCTCGGACGCCTCGACGAGCGCCCGGACGGGATCAGATTCAAGAAGTTCTTGCAACTGATTCTGCGTCAAGTTACCGTTAACTTCCTTTCGCACTCGTCTGCGGGCGCGCGTTCGCAGCGGCCCCGATCGCACTTTAGGAGGTATCTCGCGTCGGTGCTAGAGGGGTGCACGAATCACAACCGAATTCCAACAATGTTGCTCTGAAACGAGAAGAACGAATCCCGCATCCGATCCATTCCGGGTCTGCGAAAGCGTTCCTGCCCCATAGAGACGCCGGGGGCCCCCCGAAAGTTTCCTTGCCTAGGCGCGGGTCCGCTTCCGGCCGGGCTTCGCCGGGCCGCGGGCCCGACGGTCGGCCAGGAGCTCGATCGCCCGCTCGTGGGTCAGCGACTCGACTTCGTCGCCGGCGCGGAGGCTCGCGTTCGTCTCGCCGTCCGTCACGTAGGGACCGAAGCGGCCCTTGCGGACGACGATCTTCTTCTCGGTGATCGGGTCGACTCCGAGCTCGCGGAGCGGCCCTGACGCGGCCGCCCGGGGACGGCGTTCCTTCGGCCTCGCGAGCAGCGCCAGCGCCTGCTCGAGCGTGATCGTGAAGAGCTGCTCCTCGGACTCCAGCGAGCGGGTCTCGGTGCCCTTCTTGATGTACGGGCCGAAGCGGCCGTTCAGCGCGACGACGTCCTCGCCGTCCGAGGGATCGGGCCCCAGCGTCCGCGGCAGCGACAGCAGCTTCACCGCGTCCTCGAGCGTCACCGTGTCGAGCGACATCGACTTGAAGAGCGACGCGGTCTTCGGCTTTCCTTTGTCGTCCTCGGGGAGCACCTCCGTCACGTAGGGACCGAAGCGGCCGGTGCGCGCGGTGACCTGGCGGCCGGTCTCGGGATGGACTCCGAGCTCGCGGTCGCCGGACGGCTGTGCGAGCAGCTCCGTCGCCTTCTCGAGCGTGAGCTCGTCCGGCGCCAGATCGGGCGGAACGCTCGCACGCTCTTCCCCGCGTTCGACGTACGGCCCGTAGCGCCCGACGCGCAACACGATGTCCTCGGCACCCGGGATCGGGAAGGTGTTGACCGCGCGGGCGTCGATCTCGCTGAGCGCCCCGACGAGCGCCTTCAGCCCAGCCTCGTCGGGCTCGCCGTCGCCGAAGTAGAACCGGCGCAGCCACTTGACGCGGCCCTCGTCGCCGGCGGCGATCCGGTCGAGGTCGTCCTCCATGCGTGCGGTGAACTCGTAGTCGACGAGGCGGCCGAAGTGCTTCTCGAGCAGCTCGGTGACCGAGAACGCGAGAAAGCTCGGGACGAGCGCGGTGCCGCGCTTGACCGCGTAGCCGCGGTCCATGACCGTGCCGATGATCGCGGCGTACGTCGACGGCCGGCCGATGCCGCGCTCCTCCAGCGCCCGCACGAGGGTCGCCTCGGTGTAGCGCGGCGGCGGCGAGGTGGAGTGACCCTGCGCGGTCAGCTCCTTCGTCTCGACCGCCTGTCCCTCATCGAGGTTCGGCAGGGGACGCTGATCCTCGTCGCCGTCCTCGTCCTTGCCGACCTCGTACGCGGCAAGGAAGCCGGGGAACGTGATCACGGTGCCCGACGCGCCGAACTCGACGTCTTCACCGGAAGTGCTCGCCGCGGCGAGGCGCAGCGACACGGTCTCCCCGCGCGCGTCGGCCATCTGCGACGAGATCGTGCGCTTCCAGATCAGCTCGTAGAGCGCGAGTTCGTCGCGGTTCAGCTCGTCGCGCACCTCGTTCGGAGTGCGAAAGAAGTCCCCCGCGGGGCGGATCGCCTCGTGGGCCTCCTGCGCGTTCTTCACCTTGCGGTCCCAGCTTCGCGGCTTCGGCGGAAGATAGTCGGCGCCGTACAGCTCCGTCACCTGCTTGCGCGCGGCTGCGACCGCCGCCTGTGAGAGCGACGTCGAGTCGGTGCGCATGTAGGTGATGTAGCCGTTCTCGTACAAGCGCTGCGCGACGCGCATCGTCGTCTGCGAGGTGTACCGCAGCTTGCGGCTCGCCTCCTGCTGCAGCGTCGCGGTACGGAACGGGGCCGTCGGCTTGCGCGTGTAGGGCTTCTCGTCCTTGCTGCGAACCGTGAACGTCGCACCCTGTAGCCGCTCGAGCAGCCCGCGCGCCGACTCCTCGTCCAGGTGCGCGAGATCCTTGCTCTTGGCCTTTCCGTCGGCCCCGAAGTCTGAGCCGCGGGCCACGCGCCTGCCTTCGAGTGCGACGAGGCGCGCGTCGAACGAGCCGGGATCGAAGATCCCCTCGAGGTCCCAGTACGCGACCTCGACGAAGGCGATCCGCTCGCGCTCCCGCTCGACGATCAGGCGGGTCGCGACCGACTGCACGCGTCCCGCCGAGAGGCCCTGCGTGACCT
>JACCTU010000225.1 GCA_013812235.1 Actinomycetota bacterium
CGTCTACACGATCGACGCAGCGAGCTTCGTTGCGAGCCTCGGCTGCCTGGCGCTCATGCGCCCGCTCGGTGTCGTCCGCACGCAGACGCAGAGCTTCCTCGCGGACGCGCGCGAGGGGCTGCGGGAGGTCTTTGCTCGTCCGTGGATGCGCACCACGCTGATCGCCGACGCGTTCGCGAACTTTGCGATCGCGCCGTACCTGGTCTTGGGCCCGCTCGTCGTCAAGGAGCACTTGGACGGCGCGCCCGACTGGGGGCTGATGATGACGGGCGCCGCCGTCGGCGGGATCGCGGGCGGCGCGCTCGTACTGCGGTGGAAGCCGGCGCGGCCCTTGATCCCGGCCTACGCGAGCCTCGTCGCAGTCCCGCTCGCGCTCCTGTCGCTCGTACCGCCGGTCCCGCTCCCACTGCTGATGGTCGCCGCAGCGCTCTTCTCGATGTCGCTCGTCGTCGCCAACACGTTCTGGCAGACGATGGAGCAGCAACACGTCCCGAACGACGTCCTCGGGAGGGTCGATTCGGTCTCGTGGATGATCGCTCTCGTGATCATGCCGATTGCCTACGTCGTCACCGGCCCGGTGGCCGACGAGATCGGCGTCCGCCCGACGCTGCTCGGGGCCGCGGCGATCGGGTTCGCGAGCACCCTCGGCGTGCTCCTCTCGCGCAGCGTACGGGAGCTGCGCCGTCTGGAAGACGAGCCGACGCCGGAGCCTTCGCGGGAGGCATTCGGCTCTGAAGGAGAGCTGCCCGACCCAGTGCCGTTAGCGCCGCGTCCATGATCGGGGGACGTCGTCGACCAGGATGACGCCGAACAGGTGATTGGCGGCCGAAAGGCTGGAGGAAAGCAGCAAGAGTACGGCGAGTAACGGCCTCCGAGCGAACCGCAAGGAACGAGGCGGGCGATGTGAATCGTCCGCCTCGTTGAAAGAGGAGCGTCGCGGTGTTGCCGACGCATCGCCGGCGCGGCATCGGCACAACGCTGCTGGAACGGGCGCTGGCTCATCTCGAGAACAGGAACGGCAACGGGCCGAATGTCGTCCTAGACTCGGAACATGACGGTTTGCTCCACTTGCGGCCAGGAGAACCCGCCGATCGCCAAGTTCTGCCTGGCGTGCGGCTCCGCGCTCGCCGAAGAACTGCCGCCGAGCGAGGAGCGGCGGCTGATGACGGCGCTCTTCACGGACATCGTCGGCTCGACCGCGAGCGCGGAGGAGATGGATCCGGAGGACGTCCATCAGCGGCTGCAGCCGTACTTCGAGCGCACACGCCAGGAGCTTGAGCGCTATGGCGGAACGCTCGAGAAGTATGTCGGCGACGCCGTCGTCGCGGTTTTCGGCGCTCCCGTCGCGCACGAGGACGACCCGGAGCGCGCCGTCAGGGCGGCGCTGGCGATTCGAGACGCGATCCACGATCTGAACGAAAAGGACGCATGGCTCGACCTCTCGATCCGAATCGGCGTCAACACCGGCGAGGCGCTCCTCGTCGTCAGCTCGAACCCGAGTCTGGACCTGGGGATGGCGGCCGGCGACGCGATCAACACCGCCGCGCGCATCCAGTCGGCGGCGCCCGTCAACGGCGTGCTCGTGGGCGACCTGACCTACCAGGCTACGCGGGATGCGATCGAGTACCGGCCGGCTGAGCCGATCGCGGCGAAGGGCAAGTCCGAGCCGGTGCGTGTCTGGGAGGCGGTGCAGGCGCTGGAGCACGGCGGGCGGCGCCGCATGCGCGACACGCAGCTCGTCGGCCGCCAGGCCGAGCTCGAGCTGCTGCTTGAGCTGTGGCACGCGGTCGGACGCGATCGGCTGCCCGGCGTCGCGGTCGTGCTAGGGCTGCCCGGGGTCGGCAAGAGCCGCCTGCTGGAGGAATTCACGAATCAGGTCGGGGCCGACGGGGCGGCGCACTGGGGCCGGTGCCTTCCCTACGGCGAGGGAATCACGTACTGGCCGGTAATGGACGTGATGAAGAGCGCAGCCGGCATCCTCCAGAGCGACGAGACGGTGGCGATCGCCGCGAAGCTCGGCGCGCTGCTTGAGAGCTTCGGGATCGACACGCTCGACGAGTTGCGCACGATGGCGACGGCGGTGTCGAACCTGCTCGGCGTCGCGACCACGCCGCGCGGCACCTATCAGGCGGACCAGATCACCCAGGCCGAGCTGCACTGGGGGATCCGGCGCATCCTCGAGCTCCTGGCCCGGGAGCGCCCGCTGGCAATCGTGCTCGAGGATCTGCACTGGGCGGAGCCGACGCTGATCGAGTTGGTGCAGTACCTCGCCCACGACGACGCCGGAGCACCGCTCCTCGTCGTTGCTTCGGGTCGGCCGGAGACGGCGGAGCTGGCGCCCGAGCTGATGCGCGAGCGCGCGCGCG
>JACCTU010000235.1 GCA_013812235.1 Actinomycetota bacterium
GGCGCGCGATGGGCGCGATCGCCGGTGCGGTGGGCCGCGTGCTCGCGGCCGCGCACCACAATGCCCACCTCGCGCCGGAGGAGCTGCGCCGCCTCGTGGAGGAGGAGGTGAGCGGCCTCGTCGGCAGCCGCGACCGGGCGGCGGCAGCGATCGCGATCCAGCTGGCACCGTCGCTGACCGACGCGTTCGTCCTCACCCACTCCGCCTCGGCGACCGTGCGTGAGGCCATCCTGCACACGCCGCCCGAGCTCGTCTTCTGCACCGTCTCCGCGCCGTTCGAGGAGGGCCGTTCGTTCGCCGAGGATCTGCGCTCCTCCGGGCTCGACGTTGAGCTCGTCGACGACGCGGACGCCGAGCAGGCACTCGAGCGCGCCTCGCTCTTCCTCGTCGGCGCAGACACGGTTTTCCGGGACGGCGCCGTCTGCAACAAGGTTGGTACGCGTCCGCTCGCCGAGGCGGCGACACGGCTGGGCGTCCGAACCGTCGTCGCGTGCGAGGTGATCAAGCTCGCACCGATCGACGCACCAGGGCGAATCGACGACGAGCACTTCGACGTCACCGCTCCGGAACACATCGACGAGATCGTGACCGAGGAGGGCGCCTACCCGAGCGACGATGTGCGGACGCTCATCGACCGCACACCTTTTCTCTCCGAGGGCTACTCGATCCTGCGATCGACCTAGGGGTTGCGACGCTCGTCGGCGAGCGTTCGGTACTCGGTCGCCATCAGCTTGTCCTTGGTCCGGCCGGCCGCCTCCTTCATGGCGATCAGATGGTCGAGCGACGCGATGACCACCGTGCGTTCCTCGATCGTCACGCTCTTTCCACCTGCGCGAAGCCCGTCGTACGACGGTGCTCCCGCCGGATACGCGAGCAGATCCAGGTTTCCGTGGCGCGTCTCGAACGTGAAGTTGCCGCCCGCCTCGAGCGCCTCGGCGTCGAGCTGGAAGGGGACGCCGGGGGGCGCACCGCGGAGCGTGGCGCCGAGCTCACGGAGGAGGGATGCGAGCCGTTCGAGGTTGTCGGGGTCACGGGCGTAAGCGACGTCCACGTCATACGTGGGATAGGCCGAGCCGTGCGCACCGCCGGCCAGTCCGCCGATCAGGACGAAGTCGACACCGGCGTCCACGAGCGCTAGCAGGAGCGGGACCGGGTCGAAGTCGGGCTCAGCCACGAACGGCGCGCTGGAAGCTGCGAACCTGGTTCGCCCAGGCGGCTTGCCGACGAATCCGCGCAGCCGGCTCATGGCGAAGGTTCTCGCGGAGGATCGTCCTGTCGTGGCCGTAGTCGATCGGTGCCGCGTCGAGCGTCAGCTCCTCGCCCATCAGGTCGAGCAGCTGCGCCAGCATCCCCACCGACGGCGAGACGAGGCCGCGCTCGATCCGGGAGATCGCCGCCTGGCTCGTGCGCGCCCGCATGGCGAGCTGCTGCTGGGTCAGACCGTGCCGGCGGCGTGCGTCGCGAAGGAGCTGTCCGGGGGTCGCCATGGACGAAGTATATCTTTTCTGACGTACGGCCCACAGAACTATCATCCGCTGCGCGGATGGGCTGGCGATTCCAACGGCGGCGGAAGATCCTCCCAGGCGTGACGCTGAACGTCGGGAAGCGGAGCGCGGGCGTGAGCTTGGGCCCGCGCGGCGCCAAGGTGAGCGCAGGAACGCGCGGCGTCGGCGCGACGCTGTCTCTCCTCGGGACAGGTCTCGCCTACGTCTGGCGCAAGCGGCGCTGACGCGTTCTCGGGAGGGGTGAAGTAGCGGCCCAAGCGGCCGCCGAGAGCGCGCGTACCGTACGGTCGTGGACGATCCCCGGGAGCAGCTCGAGCGTGCGCTCGCCCTCGAGAACGCGACGGAACGACGGCTGTCCGTGGTCGCCGTCATCGACGGCCAGATGCAGCTGATCGACTTCCGCGCCGTGGTGATCGGCGGCCTCGCGGTCGAGTTCTGGACGCGCGGCGCGTACACGACGGCCGACATCGACCTCTACCTCCCGCACGGGCCCGCCGTGCTCCAGCTGCTCGGACCGCTCGGGTTCGAGCGGAAGGGCAGGCACTACGTGCTCCCTGGAAGCGACGTCTTCGTCGAGGCGCCCGGCCCGAGCTTCCCTGCGGAGAGCGAAGAGGTGTACGAAGTGACGCTCCCAAGCGGCTTTGTCGTGCCCGTCCTCTCGGCGGCCGACGTTCTCGTCGACCGTCTGCACCAGTTCGTCGCCGGTGGACACGCCGACGTCGCGGAGCAGGCCGTCGCGTTGCTCAGCGCGGAGGAGCTCGACCGCGAGCACCTGTCCCGTCGCGCGCGCGAGGAGAGCCTCGCGGCGGCGCTTGCCGCGATCACGGCGATCGCGGAGCGGGTCGAGGCCGGCGAGAAGATCCCGTCCTGGGACCTGCACGAGGTCGCGCGGGCGCTCAGAGGTCAGGGCGTACAATGAGCAGTGATGAAGCGGATCACCTGGGACGAGTGGGAGAAGGGGCGCGAGCAGGCCGAACGCACGCTCGGGCGGATCGCCCGCGCGTTTCCGCGTCCGTATCGACGCGAGCGTCCGCGCGATTCCGACGAGGCCGGCCTGCTCCGGGAGCGGGGGACGCCGGAGCGCCTGATCGGCCCCGTCTCGGACGAGAAGTAGCGGCCTAACGCCGTGCGTGCCGGGCGGAGGCTCTCGGGCTGGACGGTCTGGACTCGGCCACAAGAGCGTCTTGTGCTACGTTGTGCGTCATGGCGAGACTCCCGCGGGTGGGCGTGCGCGAGCTTCGCCAGAACCTCAGCGTCTATCTCCGGCGCGTCGGGAAGGGACGGACGTTCGAGGTGACCGACCGGGGGGTTCCGGTCGCGCTGTTGACGCCGCTGGCCGAGAAGCAGGATCCGCTCGACCGCCTGGAGGTGGAGGGGGTGCTCGTTCGCCGCGCGCGCGGTCACGTGCGCGCGCTCGGCCCGCCGCTCGAGCTCGAGCTCGAGGGCGACGTGACGATCACCGATGCCCTCGAAGAGCAGCGCGGCGAGCGGCTCTGAGTGCCCTTCTTCGTCGACTCGTCCGCGCTCGTCAAGCTGGTGATCGCGGAGCGCGAGTCGCGCGCTCTGGCGGAGGCGCTCGCGCCCGAGCGCCTCGTCTCGAGCGTCGTCGCCGTCGTGGAAGTGCTGCGCGCGTCACGCCGAGCGGGAGGTGACGTCGCCGCAGAGCGCGCAGCCCGCGTCCTCGACCGGGTCGAGCTCGTGGGCGTCAGCGCGTCCGTCACGGAGCGGGCCGCGTCGCTTACGCCTCGCGAGCTTCGCTCGCTCGACGCGATCCAGCTTGCCTCCGCGCTCGAGGTGCGCGCCGTCGTGAGCGCGCTCGTGGCCTACGACGAGCGCCTGCTGCAAGCCGCGGCGGCGGCGGAACTCGAGACGCTGTCGCCGCGCTGACGCTCGCTCGCCGAGGGGTGTGCCGTCGCAATCTGGTTCATCGCGTCACCTACGCCGCCCGCGTGGGGCGAAGCTCTCGAGCCGCTCCCGGATTGCGCGCCGCGCCTTCTCGGACACGACCGAGTCGCGGAAGAGCTGGAACTGCGCGTTCGAGGCCGGCGCGAACGCGTCCAGCTGGAACGCGAGCGCGCGCGCTGATCGAGTCGTCGATCTCGCCGGCCTCCTGCGTTTGCTCGGCCGCATCCTCCACCCCAAGGCCGATCTCAGGCCGCTAGCCACCTTTGCGGCGGGCTAAAGAGAACAGCAAGGCCGGCGACCCAGCCTTGCGGCCGCCGACCGGTGCTGTTTCAGTCGTTACTCGCGACCGGTGTCGCTGAATCCGGCTGCGTCTGGCGCGCTGCCGACGGCGCTCGGCTGCCGTCCCGAGCGCTGCGCGAGCTGCTCCGAGGCCCGCTTGACCTCCTCGAGCGTGTGCTGTTCCTGCTCGAGGTTCTGCTGGAGCAGCGACACGACCTGTTGTTCACCCATCCCCCGTGCCTGGGTGATCAGATCCTCGTAGAGGGCGATCTCGACGTGCTCGGTCTCGGCCGCGCCGCCGAGCAGGACCGTGTCGAGGATCTCGTCGTCGGTCTTGTCGTAGAGGACGTCGGCCTGCTCCGAGAGCCCCATGATCACGGGGTTCGTGCGGCCGGTCGCCTTCTCGCCGAGCGCCTTGAACGCCTGCTCGATGTTCTCGATCTGGCCCTCGGTCTCCTCGCGGTGATGCCGGAACTGCTGCTTCAACTCTTCCCTCTGCGCCCGCTTCTCGAGCTTCTTAAGCATCGTGAGGATCTTCTTCTCGCCCGAGAGCACGGTGCCGAGCTTGTAGGCGAACAGCTTGCGCGGATCGTTGATCAGCGCCATGTTCGTCCCCCTTTTGTTGTGGTGTGTTTCAGCTACCCGCGCGCAGTTCGCAATAACAGCCCCCGGTGGCCGGATTCCCGCTCTGTGCGAGATTCGGCGGCGCAGCGGCTCGAGCTGTCGGCGGATCGCTTAACCGCTCCCACGCCCCAAAGGGGAGTAGGGTGTCTTAACTGGCCCCGCGGCCAGAACCCCGGCCGAAAGCCCGCATTCTCCCGACGCGCTTCGGCGCGCGAGACGTAGGAGCCTAGGCAAACAGGATTCGACTTGCGGGGCCAGCCTTCGTTCTGCCGCTAGACCCGCGCGGGGCGGAGGCTCTCGAGCCGCTCCCGGATCGCTCGCCGCGCCTCGTCGAACACGACGGGATCCCGGAAGAGCTGGAACTGCGCATTCGAGGCCTGCGCGAACGCGTCCAGCTGGAACGCGAGGTCGCGCGCGCTGATCGAGTCGTCGAGCTCGCCGGCCTCCTGCGCCTGCTCGACCGCGTGCTCGAGGTACAAAAGCCAGCTCCGGATCATCTCGCCAGCC
>JACCTU010000016.1 GCA_013812235.1 Actinomycetota bacterium
GGACGAGAAGGCGAAGCTCGCCGAGCTGCTCGAAGTCCCGCTCGGCCCGGAATCGATCGTCGTCTCCGGCGTCGTCGTATCGAGGCTGTACTTGACGACGAGCTGCGGCTTGTTCGGGTTCGATGACTCCTTGGACGGGAAGTCGACGCCGTCGCTTGAGGTCGGAACGACGTTGAAGGTGTACGTCCCATTCCCGGTCACCCCCGAGGTGACGGCGTACTCCGTCCAGGTGTTGACGGCGAGTGCACCCTTGTCGTCGAGCGCCGAGCCGGTCCTCGCAGGCTTGTTGTTCCACGTGATTCCCGTCTCGGCCCATGTGCTGCCGGCGGCGTAGACGGCCGGGCCGTTCGACGTGCCGTTGACGACATAGAGCCGAAGCGTCGCGGACGTGATCGCGCCCGGGACGTTGACATCGAACTTGACAAAGCTTTCGGTGTTCGGCGACGAGTCCGCTTGCAGCAACGGATCCGCCCCGAAGTTCGTGTTCGCCTTGTTCACCTCGGCCCGTGCGTCCGCTGCCGGGGCGAGCGTCGCAGTCAGGACGCTGGTGTCGATCGTCCAGGAGCGGCTCGCCGGCGTCGGATCGGTATTGCCAACGAGGTCGGTCGCGCGTACCTGGAACGTGTGCGTGCCGTCGGCCAGGCCCGCATACGTCCTCGGCGACGTGCAGCCCGCGAACGCTCCGCCGTCGAGGCTGCACTCGAACGTCGAGCCGCCCTCGTTGGCCGAGAACGCGAAGGTCGCGGTGTCGACGTCGACGGTGCCCGACGGGCCCGAGGTGATCGACGTGTCGGGAGGCGTCGTGTCGGGGCCGAGGTCGAAGTCGGTGTGGACGTAGAAGCGGGTCGTATCGTCGGAGGCAATGGCAGCGAGTCCGGTCGAGGTACTGAGCTCCTGTTTCGTCGTGCTGACGTTGTTGATGTTGACGTCGCTCCCGAGCTGGATGAACGGCGTTCCGAGGCCGGGACTGAACGAGGGGCTGTCGAGGTTCGTCCGCTTGTAGTAGATCGCGCCCCCGGAGCAGCACGGCGACGTCGCCATCACGTACAGCCCGCGGTTCTCCCGGTCGATCAGTACCTGGGCGCGCGTGTGGTTCTCGGCCACCGTCCCGAAGACGTGGCTCTCCCAGTTGCCGGTGTTCTTGAGCACGAGCACGTAGTGGAGAGGGTCGTTCGCCGCATTGAGCGACGTCTTCGCAACCGCGAAGACCTGTCCGGACGGATCCGCGTCCAGGCCTTTCAGGTTAAAATGGTTGTCCGCGATCTCGGCGCCCTGGAGCGCGATGGAGGACTGCCAGACGTTCGTCGCGGCGCCGTCGTTGTGAACGGCCCAGCGGTAGCGCATCGGCGTCCGCGCCTGGTCGCCCCACATGATCCCGATCTTCCCGTTGTACGAGACGATCGCCGACTCGTCTTGCGTCAGGAGTCCGGTCGACTCGGTTGCCGGGAGAACGAACGGCGTCGCCCATGCGCTGTCGGCCGTCGTCGAGTGCGTGATGTAGACGGACTGGTTCTTCGTGTAGGTGACCCAGAGCTTGCCGGTCGTGTCCTTCTCGATTCCGACCGCCTCCATCCCGCCGCCGGTCGAGAGCGTGACCGGAAAGCCGGAGTCCAGCGTGTACGTCCGAGTACCGGCGTCGTAGCTGAAGCGAAGGACGCGGGCGTTGTTCGACGTGGTCGTCGACGTCAGGCCGGACGTGACGGCGTAGAGCTTCGTTCCGTCCCAGAGCATGTCGCTGCGCGAGACGTCGCGCTCGTCGATCACCGCCCCCGTGTCCGTCCACGTCTGCGTCAGGCGATCGAGCCGGTGGATCTGGAATTTCAGCGTCGAGCGGTTGAAGAGGCTCCCCCACCAGACGCCGTCGTTGAACCACAGCTTGCTCTGGGGATCCTTCGCGGTCGGTGCGGTGGTCGAGGTGCCGTACGAGAACGCTCGGAAGCCCGTGTCCGTCAGCGCGGCTCGGCTCGGTACCGAGCCGGCGAGCGCCCCTCCGGCCATCGCAACGCAGGCGGCGCCGACGGCGATCAGTCTGACCCAGCGAGAACGCACGTGTGGTGCCTTGTTCACAAGCATGTTGGTGACGCTGACCCCCCGAACCCGACCCCAGCTCAGCCAGCGGCCGTTGTGGGCACGGCCGCAATCACGGGCTCGCCCCTAAGCTCGCGGAAGATCGTCCGCAGGACGCGGAAGCCGTCGCGGAACGTCCGCAGATTGCTCTCGCCGTGGATCCGGTCCTCTTCGAAGCTCGGAACTTCCGACACGATGAGGCCGGCCTTCGCCACGCGGATGTTGATCAGCGTCTCGACCTCGAACCCGTCGCAATCGACGTTGATCGCGGGCAGGCAGTCGGACCAGAACGCGTTGTAGCCGTAACAGAGATCGGAGTAGCGCGTGCCGTACAGGAGATTGACGAGACCGCTCAGGACCGCGTTGCCGAGCCACCGAACCGGCGTGATGTCCGAGCTTCCGCCGCCCTCGATGAACCGCGATCCCTTCGCAAAGTCGGCGCCCTCGACGAGCGCTGCGACGAAACGAGGGATCTCGGCGCCGTTCGCGGACCCGTCGGCGTCGAGCATGACGATGACGTCCCCACGGCACGCGCGGAATCCGGCCGCAAGGGCGTCGCCCTTCCCGCGACCCGACTGGCCAACGATTCGGACGTCGGGATAGAGCTCGCGCGCGACCTCGACGGTGTCGTCTGTGGAGTTGCCGTCGACGAGGACGATCTCGTAGGTGTCGCTCGGGATGTTCGCGAAGACGTGTGGGAGGTTCCTCGCCTCGTTGAGCGTCGGGATCACGACGCTGACTCGAGGTGACATCTGCCGCCCGCGATCTGTGCGCAGGTCCGTTCCATTCGCCGTCCCCAACTCACGTGTAGCCGCGTGGCTATGGACAGATTCATCGATGTGCCGCAACATCGGAACCCCTTTCAAACTCGATAGTCGAGAATCGTAAGCCCGCGCCGCTGAAGACCTGCGCGAGAGGTGGATACAGGGAGGGTAGCGCCAACCGTCGATTCGTGACGAGAACGCCTGAGCGTGCTTCCGCCCAAGCGGCAGTCGTGGCAGCGGATGGAGCCGAGCTCCGCAAGTACCGGCGCGATCAGCTCTCCGCAGTCGAGGCACAGGCTCGCCGCGCGAAGATCACTTACGCCTGCGAGAGCGTGGAGATTCCCGCGCGCGTTCACCGCGGCCCCCGGTGCCCGAACATCAATCCGACGCGCACGTTCCGCAGGTGGCCGGCCGAGCCAGCATCGCCGGCGAGGGCGCCAGGCGAGTGCCCATTCCGACGCTCAGCCTCATAAGCGCCTGGGCGATACTCGTCGGCGCCCGAACGAGCGCTCGGCGCACACGGCCAGCCGGTCCCCGGCGCCGTACGCCGAGCGCAACCCATTTCCCGCAAGATGTCCTCCCCACCGCAGAACGCCGCAAATGGAACGACGTCATTTTGGGCTGGAAGAGGCGAGAGTTGCAATAGGCCGATCGGCCCACCCGGTGGAAAACGTTCCACAGCCGGTGGATGAGCGACAGGAAAAAGTCCACCGTCTAAGTAAAGTTCAAGCAGTATTACGCAGTATAAGATAGATTGTTAGGTAGATAAAATTAACTTGGGCCAGTCCCTCTCTAGTTCTCAGACCTGGTCGAGAACCACGAAAAGATGGTTCCCTGTTCGTGCGGAGGGCCGGTTCAGCCGTCCGGAGTTAGACTGTCGGATAGGGAGCAATAGATCGGATAGGGAGCAATAGAAGGGCGGGCAAATTGTTGCGGCGACCGCATAGGTATTGACTGACGCCGCGCGTCCACGGCTGATGAACAGGTGACGCGAGCTGCCGTAGTGGTCGCCGACGGCGCGGCGACCTTCCGCTCCGCGGTCGCCTCGGCGCTCCGCCACGAAGGCTTTCGCGTCGACGAGGCCGCCAACCTGCATCAGTTGCGCGGAGTTGTCGGCGCGCGCTCCTCCATCGTGCTCGTCGACAGCGAGCTGCCGCCTCTCGGCGGGCTGTTCGCGGCGACGAGCCTGAGCGAGCGCTTCGGCATCCATCCGATCCTGTGGAGCCATAACCCTGAGAGCGAAGACGTGCTCGCGGCGATCCGTGCCGGGGCCGCCGGCTATCTATCGAAAGAGATCTCGGAGCGCGGCTTGGTGCAGGCGCTCCGGAAGTTCTTGGACGGAGAGGCACCACTTTCGCGACAGCTGACACTGAAAATGATCGAGGGCGTCCATGCGTTAGAGGCCTGGGAGCAGGTCGCGAATCGCCTCGCCGCTCTCTCGCGCCGGGAGCGCGAAGTGCTCGCGCTGATCGCAGCAGGCCTGACGAACAGGCAGATCGCCGCCCAGCTGGTTCTTGCGCTACCGACCGTCAAGCGTCACGTGCAAAACGTTCTCGCCAAGCTCGGCGTTTCTTCGCGACAGAAAGCGGCCACGCTTCACACCGACCTCACGCGTCTCGAGGCGCAGAACGAAGGCGGGGCAGACGTTTCCCGCGCTGCCGCGAAACAGTTTCGCCGCCAAGCGCGGCCATTGAAGGTAGGCGGGCCCTCCGCGTAAATCGGGAGCGCCCGCTGACCGGGACGCTCACACTCGATTCCGGGCTGCGCTGCAGGGTCGGATTTCCGGTTTTGCAGGCCGAACTGACTTCGCGCACCCCACACGGTGAAGCCGTGAGCGCTGGTTCGCGCTCGCGAGCTGGGAGGCAGCGCAAGCGCCTGAAACGAGTGCGTAGAGAGGGTCGGCGGCGTCGCTCTTCGCAGTCGAAACCTTCACTTCCCGGACCTGGGTCGGCGGCATCGCTCTCGCTCACTTCTATTGATCCGGCCACACCGCACAGGCAAGATGGATGAATGGATCGAACCGTTCGCGCCCACGGAACCGTCGCGGCTTCCGGTCGTCCGCTCCGGCGCGTCTCCTGCAGCGCGCTGGGTGTCCTCGTCGCCCTGCTCGTCTCGCTCGGCGCACTCGGCCCTAACAGCGTCAGCGCCGCAACCGGCGACGTCGGCTTCAAGGACTTCTCCTTCAGCGGCACGTCGACGCCGACCGGCACGAAGCGCGCGGAGAGCGTGCTCTGGTGGAACGACGGCTCCTGGTGGGCGGACATGTGGTCGCCGTCGGCGCACCAGTTCCACATCTACCGGCTCGATCTGTCGACGCAGACCTGGGTGGACAGCGGCGTGGCGATCGACACCCGGTCGAATACGCACGCGGACGTGCTCTGGGACGGCACGCACCTCTACGTGGCCTCGCACGCGTTCGTGTCGGACGAGGGCTCGGCTCAGTCCGGCTCGCCTAGCTACCTTTTCCGGTTCAGCTACGACGCGGCCGCGAAGCGCTACTCGCTCGACTCCGGCTTCCCGGTCCAGATCAACAACTACAAGACCGAGACGCTCGTGATCGACAAGGACTCGACCGGCAAGCTCTGGGCGACCTGGCAGCAGGGGAACCAGATCTACGTCAACCGAACGGTTGGCGGAGACGACCACACATGGGGAACGCCCTTCGCTCTCCCCGCGACCCCGGCGAGCGTGACCGTGGACGACAGCTCCGCTGTGATCGCCTTCGGCGGCAACAAGATCGGGGTGATGTGGAGCAACCAGACCAGCTCCGCTGACGCCATGTACTTCGCCGTCCACAACGACGGCGACCCGGACACGACCTGGCAGGCGAGCCGGACGGCGATCCAGGGGCCGGGAACCGCCGACGACCACATCAACCTCAAGTCGCTGCAGTCGGACGGGAGCGGACGGGTCTACGCGGCCGTCAAGACGTCATTCACGAGCTCGGCCCAACCGCTGATCATGCTGCTAGTGCGCGACCCTGCGAGCGGCGACTGGAGCAGCTACCCGATCGCGCGGGTCTCCGATTGCCCGAACCGGCCGATCGTGGTGATCGACGAGGAGAACCGCGTCCTGCACAGCTTCTTCACCGCCCCCTCGCCCACCGGCTACAGCTGCAACTCGTCCGGCGGCGCGATCTACGAAAAGACCTCGCCGCTCGACGCGATCTCGTTCCCGCTCGGCTACGGCACCCTCGTGATCAGGGACGCCGCCAGCCCCTACGTCTACAACGTCAGCTCGACCAAGCAGAACGTCAACAGCAGGACCGGGATCGCGCTCCTGGCCGTGAACGCCCAGACCTCCTACTACTGGCACGCCTACGAGGCGATCACGCCGGCCGGGCCGCCGACGGCCCCGGTCGCCGACTTCAGCGCCACCCCCACCTCCGGCACCACCCCGCTCACGGTCAGCTTCACAGACCTCTCGAGCGGCAGCCCGACGAACTGGGCTTGGAACTTCGGCGACGGCGGCACCTCCACGCAGCGCAACCCCACCCACACCTACTCGACCGCCGGCAGCTACACCGTCATAGTCACCGTCTCGAATGACGCCGGAAGCGACACGAAGTCGCGCGTCGACTACATCAGCGCGACGCCGCCTCCGCCCGACTTCATCCTGAGCGCCTCGCCCACAAGCGCCTCCGTCGTCCGGGGGAACTCCACCGTCTACACGATCACCGTCACGTCGATCAACGCCTTCACCGGCCCCATCGACCTGAGCGTGAGCGGCCTTCCGGCCGAAGCTACCGGGACGTTCGATCCAGATCCTGTGACGGTCCCTCCCACCGCGTCCTCGACGCTGACCGTGGCGACAACGCCGTCTACCAAGCAAGGGGCGTATACCCTGACGGTCACGGGCGTGGCGGGCACCATCAAGCACAGCATCTCCGTCAGCCTCCAGATCAAGCGGAGGTAGAAGGCTCTCGGGCGGCTAGCCCGAATAAGAAGCCCCTGCCTGGTCGATCGGTTTTCTCGCTCCGTTCTCTGTCGTCCCTCGAACGGGTGATTTTGGCAGGGGAGGCGTTTCGTGAGTACGCGAAAAGGCTCATAATTGAGAAAGACGGTGCTTCGCTGCGGCTCACCGTGTGTACGCCGATGGGTGTTCAACAGCGATTGGAGCCGTAGTACATGCCCAGCTGGGTGACTTGGGTTCTCCTCGGGATGCTGACGTGGTTCGCCGGCTCGGTGTTCGTGGCGCTGGGGATTGGATCATTCGTCAGAGCCGGCATGGGCGTCGATCGGGCTGGTCGCGCCAACTCCACGAAAGCGGTGACGACTTCTGCGGCGAATACCGCCTCGTCTACTCGAGCGCAGCACGACGCGACGACCAAGGATGTTGAGTTGGTGCGGCGAAAGGTGCTCGTCGTTGACGATGACGCCGCCCTGCGTCTGCTGTTGCGTACGACGCTGCCGGCGAGTGAGTTCGATGTCGAGGAGGCAGAGTCTGCCGAGTCGGCCGCAGAGATGGCGCGTTTCTGGCGTCCGGGCGTCGTCGTACTCGACGTGGGTCTACCGGGCGGCGTGGACGGGCTTTCCTTCTGCCGAGAACTCAAGCGCGCCGCTCGAGCACCGCAGGTGATCTTGCTCACCGGTGCCGAGCTCGATACCGAGGCAGTTCGTGGCTCAGGAGCTGACGCGATCTTGCGGAAGCCGTTCAGCCCGATCGAGCTTGTAACGCTCATCGATCAGGTCAGCGACCCGGCCGGTTTTGCGCCTCCCGACTCACCGGCCGCTGAAGGTGAGCAGCTGTTGATCTACGCGCGCGACCTGAGCCGAGTCGTCGAGCGCGAGCGGCGGCAGCGACGGCTCCTCCAGCAGGCCTATCGCCAGACCGTGACGGCTCTCGCTGACGCCCTCGAAACGAAAGACCGATCGACAGGTCTTCACGGACGACGCGTACAGCGTTACGGGCTCGAGCTCGCTGCAGCCCTCGATGAAACGCTTCTCGCCGATCCGAGCCTCGAGTACGGATTCTTGCTCCACGACGTCGGTAAGATTGGGATCCCGGAGACGATTCTTCGGAAGCCGGGGCCGCTCGACGACGCCGAGCGCGAATCGATGCAGCAGCACCCGCTTCTGGGCGTCGAGATTCTCGGCGGCATTCCGCTTCTCGAGGGCGCCGGTCTCGACGTCGTGCGCTCACACCACGAGCGTTGGGACGGCGCCGGGTACCCGGACGGGCTCGCGGGCAACGAGATCCCTATCTCCGCCCGCATCTTCGCCCTCGCTGACGCGCTCGATGCGATCACTACCGACCGGCCGTACCGCGAGAGACTGTCCTGGGACTTCGCGGTCGACGAAATCTTGGGCAACATCAGCACTCAGTTCGACCCTCACGTCGTCGCGGCCTTCGCAGCTCGCGAGCGGCAGCTCCGGCGAATCTCGGAGCAACTGACCGAGCGCGCCGCCTGACCAGCGACCGGGCGAGCGAGCGTGGCTCTCTCCCGCATAGCGTCGCCAGGACGGGCCGAATCTGCGGCGACGTCCTCGCGCCTCTACTTCTCGCCGTTGACGGTCCGCAGGAGAATGGGCCGAACCGCTGCGGTCTTCCGATCATCCGTCTTGAGTTCGACGTCGACGCCCGCGCAGCGAGATTCCCACTCAGCGAGAAACAGACTGAGTTCGCGTTCGCCGCCGTCCGCGAACGAGCCCAGCACGCTGACTACAACAGCATCCGGTGCGATCTGCTGCACTACGTAATGGACGCGCTCGTTGAGCGCGGCCATGAGCTCGGGCAAGGCCTCGGGTTCGCTGATTCGGATGTGCAATGCCGCAGATTGGCGGGAGGGGACGCCGCAGTCCACCCGCCTAGCCGGATCCTACCGGTGCGGGTCTCCGTGCGTAATCCCCCAAAGAGGGGGACGTTTGGCCACATTCGGCGACCAGGCTCCGCAAGCAGCGGCAAATCGGGGAGTGAACACCGCCCCGCTCACCGCGGCAGGGGCTCCCCCAATTGGGGGCGCGTCAGACGTGAGAGATCGCGTCTCCAGTCCGAGAGAAAAAAAGACCATGGTGGCAACGACCGTTTTTCTTCGTAGGCCTGCCGATGCAGCACAGATATACGACTCGGTGAACCAAGAAATGGGCGTTAAACCAAACCAACCTGCCTGACGGGTTGATCATCATTACCCGACCAAGACCTCAGACGAGTTCGTGATCTTCGCCGTCTGGCAGTTGCGCGAGGACTACGAGTGCTTCTCGAACGAGAAGGTGAGGCCAGCGATGGAGAAAGTGGCTGGAGCCTCGGCAGCCGAAGCTGAGCCGACGTTCGGCGAGCTGCACAACGAGTTCACTGGCAGTAGCTAGGTGTCCTGCCTCCAGAGGTTGTGAACGGCTGAGGGTTCTATCCGGCCCTGCTTCGAGGCTGTGAGTCCGCGAAGACCACGGCTCGAAGGGGGGTCCGGATGTATCTGCACGCTAAGCCAGGCTCGGGCTGGGCGGCCGGTTCGCGCTCGTCCAGGCGATCGAGAGTGGCTGCTCGATCAGGAGCGCGGCCAGGCGCTTCAACGTTTCACCGGTGACGGCGCATCGTTGGTGGGATCGCTGGCTCGAGGCTGGTCTGGAGCCGCGGCGGATGCTGGCCTGCTTGTTCGATCGTCCCAGCCCTCCGCACCGGCTGGCCGCGGCAGCTCGCGCCCGCAGCTCGAGGAGGCGATCTGCGCCTGCCGCCGCGAGACGGGTTGGGGTCCGCGCGCGCGGATCGGCTCGCTCGACGCTGGTCACCCGGACAACCGCAGGGTGGAGAACTTTGTGAGATGGAGCGCCGCGCGCGACAGCTCGACGCGGTGAACCGCGTCACCAACAAAACGCCGCGCCGCGGCAGCGTGCGAACAGGTGATCGTCGCGGCGGCGTTCGGACCGAGACGTCCTAGTTCGCAGACCACGGTCCGGCTGCGGATGCAGCTCGCGGCCGGGGTTTTCGGTGGCCGGACAAGGACTCCCGCAAGATTCTGCACCGCTGAAGCGGTCAAGCACCGGGCCGGAAGTGGAAGAGCGTCAGTTCCCGGGTTTCCAGCACGTTCGCCGCAGAACACGTTCCGCGCTTCCGTCGACCGCGCCGTAGGCATTCCGCCGCTCCCGTTGTAGGCTCGGGAGAGTCGAGGGAAGGAGTACCGCGTGCGGATCGAGTCGGCGGTGACATCTGTGACGTGGATTCCGTCGGAGGCGATCGAGGGCATGCCGAAGCTGCCGTTCGAGATCGGCGTCGCGCACTACGACGAGCCGCCGTCGGACACGCTCGGCGACCTCGACAAGCTCCGTGACGCGGACGCGTTTCGCGAGGCGAACGAGCTCCGCGGCTGGATCGAGGTGAAGGACGGCCGGATCGTGGACTACGGGCACGAGGGTCGCGGGTTGATCGGCGTCACCCGCATCAAGCTCGGCCCAGGCCGGCTCGCCTTTCCTGCTGTGGCGTTCCCCCTTATCCAGCCGGAGCCCGAGGTGGGCGACGGCTGGGTTCGCTTCGTCCAGACCGCGGGCGGACGAATGGGTTTGCCGGCTCCTCGACGCGTGCGCGGGAAGCCGTACTTCCAGCTCGCCTCGGCCTCGGCGTGGACGACGCTCCAGCTGATCCTGTATGCGGACGGCCGGTCGAAGGGATCGCTCGTCGGCGCAAGCCCGTTCCCCCGCCACTGGGTCTACGACCGCGAGGGGAAACTCGTGGAGAAGTCGGGGACGATCGATTTCGAGAAGTGGTACCGCGAATCCTATGGAGAGAAGACGCCGTGGGGAGGCGAGGACACGCCTGCGTTCGTCACGGCGGTCGAGACGGAGCTCGAGCGCGCGCTTTCGGAGTCGGTGATGAAGATCGACGACAAGCTGCCGAGGCGGCGCCTCGGAGCCGGGGAGACCCTCGTCGAGCAGGGAGCCGAGGGGGACGACCTCTACGTGCTCCTCGACGGCGTCCTCGACGTCGAGGTCGACGGGGAAACCGTGGCGGAGGTCGGGCCGGGCGCGATCCTGGGCGAGCGCGCGGCCGTCGAGGGCGGCCCGCGCACGGCGAGCCTGCGGGCGGTGACGCCCTGCCGCGTCGTCGTGCTCGAGTCGGAGCGGATCAGCAAGTACGAGCTGACTGAGCTCGCGCTCTCGCGCCGCAGAGAGGAAGCCTGAATCGCCGTTTGTAACCGCGAACCCGCGGTGCGACAATCGCCGTGGCGGCGGGAAGAAGGAGAGTCGGCCGCCCGTCTTGAAATCGTGGCGTCCGACCGGGCGCACACACGAAAGGAGTCCGCATGGAGATGACGAGCAGGCAGGCTGCGCTCGTCGACATCCGTGACTTCTCCGACGGCATCACGGCAACGATCCCCCGCGGGGAGTTCGCGGCGGCGCTGACGTCGGAGGAGCCTGCGGAGCTGTTCCTCGAGGTCGCACGACCCGGGAGCGACGACAAGGCAGACGTCGCCGTCGCCTGGAGCCGCGACGAACTTGAGCGGCTACTCGGGGCAACGAAGGGCCCGACGGTCACGCTCGCGTTCAAGCGCGACGAGCTCGAGCAGGCTCTGGATGAGCCCGAGGTCGAGATGCACGGCTTCCGCGACAAGGCGCTCGTTCTGACGATCGCGGCTGCGGCCGCGGCCGGCGGAGCGTCGAGTGCTGCGGCGGCCACGCACGACGAGGCGGGTCTGACCGCACGCGGGATCACCCCGTCGTACGTCGCTGTCCACGACGAGGCGACCTTGGCCGCGCGTGGGATCGAGCCGGTCGTCGCGAGCGCTCACGACGAGGCGACGCTCGTGGCTCGCGGGATCGAGCCGACGGTCGCGGCGGCGCACGACGAGGCGACGTTGGCCGCGCGTGGGATCGAGCCGACGGTCGCAGCGTCGCACGACGAGGCGACTTTGGCCGCGCGTGGGATCGAGCCGACCGTCGCAGCGTCGCACGACGAGGCGACGTTGGCCGCGCGTGGGATCGAGCCGACGGTTGCGGCATCGCACGACGAGGCAACGCTCGCGGCCCGCGGCATCGACCCGGGATCGATCCCAGCGACGCACGACGAGGCAACGCTCGTGGCACGGGGCATCGCTCCGGCTCCGGCGACACCGACCGGCGATGACGGCGGTTTCGGGATCGACATGCCCGCGGCCGATGCGACCGCCGCGGCGATCGCCGGAGGGCTCGCGGGCCTCGGCCTGTTGATCACGGCAGCCGGCTTCGCAACACGCCGGCAGCGCACCGGCCACCCTGCCTGACCGAATTGCGGCGAAAGGGGCGCGCGGAGGGCGCGCCTCTTTCGCCGTCGGTCTCCACGCGTTCAGCCGGGCGTGCGGCGACCGAGCGCGAGCTGGAGCCTGCAGCCGTCGGAGCGCGGGACCGTGCCAGGCGGGTACAGCGTGATGGCGAGCGAATCCCATTGGCAACCGAGGTGGCCGCCCGGGAGGTCGTGGCGGGGCGAGGTCCGTGAACGTCGGGCGGCGTCCGGCGCCAGCCGGTCGACGGCGCGGATGCCCACGGCTCTCTCGGCCGGAAGGCATTTGCTCAACGTGCATGGTTCAGCTATTCGAAATTGCTCGTGAGACTCTCCGCAGGCCGTTTACGACCTCCGGCTAACGCACCGCGGACCTCGTATGCGGCGACGGGGCGACCGAACCCCTTGAGGTCGATTTTGCCCACGGGCACCGCCTGGACGGTCTCCTCCACGGCTGCGAATACGCGTTGGCCGATCAGGATCTGCCCTGCATCCGCATGCGTGCTGAGCCGTGAGGCGAGGTTCGTGACCGGCCCGAGCGCGCCGTAGTCGTAGCGGCCCTCGAATCCGATTCGGCCCAGTGTCGCGTAGCCGGCCTCGATTCCGATTCCGAGCCCCAGCTCGGTTCCCCGCTTTCGCCACACATCGGCCATCTGGGCAAATTGCTCTTGGACCGCGAGCGCCAGCCGAACTGCCTGGAGCTCGTGGCTCTCGACGACCAGAGGGTCATTGAAGAACACCATCAACCCGTCGCCTGCGAAGTGCTCGAGCGTTCCCTGGTACGCCGGGATCAGCATGCCGAGCGCGCGGTGGTACTCGCGCAGCACAGCTAACAGCTCCTCGGGCGCAGCGGTCTCCGCGAATGCGGTGAAGCCGCGCAGGTCGCAGAAGAGGCACGAGATGTAAGCGCGGTGCCCGGCCAGGAGCTGTTCGCCATCATTGCTGGAGATGAGTTCTGCTACCTGCGGGGAGATGTACCGAGAGAGCTCCGTCCGTTGCCGCTCGACCGCTTCGATCAGGCGTGCGTTCATGAGCGCGATCGCGGCTTGGTCGGCGAAGGTCTGGACGAGGGCGATATCTTCATCCGTGAACGGCTGCGCGTCACGGCGCACGACGACGACGACCCCGATCAGATCGTCGTCGACCAAGATCGGCACCCCGAGCATCGCCCGGTAGGGTCGCGGCCCGGGGTACGCGTACTCCGGGTCGGCCAGGATGTCCGGAATGTTGACCGGCTCTCGAGCGAGGGCAGTGCGACCAGCCGCAGTCGTCCGGTCGAGCGAGTGCGGATGCTGCCTGTCGTAGTCGGCAGCCTCGACCTCGCCGTGGTGCGCGACCGAATGCAGCAGCCCGTCCTCGAGCAGCCAGAGCGCACCGTGGTCCGCGTTGCAGAGCCGCCTGCACGCTTCGACCACCTCGTCGAGAACCGGTTGGAGACCGGCGGAGCGTGCGACGGCGCGAAGGACGCCGCTGATCGCGCGCTGCTGCTCCCGAAGGTCCGCGAGCTTCCGAGCGTACTGTGGGTCGTCGGCGACGACGCCGGCCATCCGCACAGCTTAAGCCGTCGCGGCCTCAGTCCATACGACAAATCACGGTTCACAGGCGCGGCACGAACCGCTCTCCCCGCTCGCCTGACCACACCGATGAGCACACCCCCGTCCAGAGAGGGTCGCCGCGAAGAGGTGGCCGATGCGAAAACCCGCCGTTTCCCAGCCGGTTCTTCGATGGGAGCCAGCCGGGCTCGAACCGGCGACCTCCTGGGTGCGATATCGGCCGAACGAGGTAGCTTTATAGGCAGATTCGACGTCGTTAGGCCATGCTCACTGTCCTCCAGTCACGGGAGATTCGCTAGTTCGGTAGCACCGACGGTAGACGTGGGCCGCGAGTCACCAGTGGCCGATCGAACAACTATTGAACGCGACGTCTTGCCGTGCAAGGATCGGTGGCGTCTACAGAGGAGGGAACGGAATGCGACTGCGGCTGCTTCTCGTGTGCGTGCTGCTCGGGCTCGTGTCTGCACCGTTGGCCGAGGCCGATCGCGTCTACCACTCGGAGCACATGGATTTGATGCGGGTGGTCGGCAGCACCGATCCGCTCCACAAGGGGTTCGTCCAGAACATCCACCCGAACGGGCCGAACGTGTACGCCCACGAGATCTACGTGCTGAGCGGCGCGCTGCCGACGGCGACGTACACAGTCCACCTGCTCGTACACCCGTTCTCGCCGATGTGCGCCGGCGCGTCGACACAATTCGCTGTCACGCCGCTGGCGACGAATAGGAGCGGCAACGGTCAGGCCGATCTCTTCATCCGGCCGCCGATTCCAGCGCCGATCAGAAACGCGACGCACGGCGTGCGCTGGGAGGTTCGCCGAGACGGCGTTCTGCAGTACGCAACTGCCTGCACGCCCGTCACGCTCGATTGAGAGGAGAGGG
>JACCTU010000067.1 GCA_013812235.1 Actinomycetota bacterium
GCGAGGACCACCACGCCGGTCGCCGTCACCAGCCCTCGCTGCACTGGAGAAGGCCCCGCGGTCGCGGCGAGCCAGGCAACGACCGCGGCCGCGTAAGCGAGCGCGAGGCCGAGCGAGAGGTTCCCGACGGGGAGGAAGCCGACCGCGAGCGCGGCGCCGAGCCCCAGCCGGGGTCGCAGGAAGCCGAGCAGGGTGGCGAGCGCGGCGAACCCGAGCGCGAAGCCGGGCGGCCAGAAGGGGAGCAGTGTTGCGGTGAGCCCGGCGACCGCCCCGGCCACTGCTGCTGGGGCCATGCGCGCCGGGGCAAGTACCAGTCTGTTGTGTGCGCTCTTCGGCCCGCGCCTCGGTCGCGCGTCACGGAGGAGTGCGGCGAGCTTCGCAGCCGTCGGCCGCTTCCGCGGATCAGTGGCGAGGGCGCGGTCGACCGCGTCCAGCAGGGGTTCCGGCAGGTCCGGGCGCGCGGTGCGAAGGGAGGGTGCGCCCTCCTCGATCGCGCGCCCCGTCTCCATCAGCGAGGGCCGCCAAAACGGATGCCGGCCCGCGAGTGCCTCCCAGAGCATCACGCCGACGGCCCAGACGTCGCCGGCGCCCGTCCCCTGCTCGCCCGAGAGCCGCTCCGGCGAGATGTACGCGAGCGTGCCGGGGACGTCGCCCACCGCGGTCAGCGTCTCGGCCTCCGCGAAGGCCGCGAGGCCGAAGTCGAGCAGGCGGACCGACACGCCGGGGTCGTCCGTGAGCAGGACGTTGGCCGGCTTCACGTCGCGGTGGACGACCCCGCGCCCGTGCGCGTGCGCGAGTCCCTCCGAGAGCTGGGCGCAGGCTTCGATCAGGTCGGCGTCGCCGAGCTCCTTCGAGCGGAGGGCGTCGCGGAAGGTGCACCCGGGCGCGTATTCGTAGGCGATGTAGACGTGTCCGTGCTCCCGGCCGAAGGCGTAGGCGCGCAGGCAGGTCGGGTGCCGGAGCCGCGAGGCGGCCTCGGCCTCCCGCTCCGCGCGGAGGCCCGCCTTGCCCTCCCGGGGGACGATCTTCAGGGCGACGTCGAGCCCCGTCTGCTCGTCCCGGGCGAGCCAGACAGAGCCGCTGGCGCCGCTCCCCAACGGGCGAAGCGGGCGGTAGCGCCCCAGGGCCAGATCGGGCGCGGGGGCCTGGGCGAGGGCTCGGGCCATGGTTCACAAGGGGTTAAGCGACCCGGGGCGAAGTCCTGCGCGGGTTAGAGTCACCCCACGCTCATGACCGAGCGCGACGACGACATCATCGAGTTCGACTTCTTCGACGAGCCGGAGACGGAGCAGGCCACCCAGCGACGGCCCGCTCTTCGCTCGCGCCAGTCCGGCCGCCCCGGTGGCGGCCCGCCCAGGCGCCCGACCTTCCAGGGCCCGCAGGGGGTCACCCCGCTGCTCCGGCTGATCCTCCTGATCGCGCTCGCGATCTTCCTGGTGATCGTGCTCGTCTTCTGGCTGCAGAGCTGCCGCAGCGAGAGCCGGACGAACGCCTACCGCGACTACATGGCCGACATGAAGACCGTCGGGGACTCCTCCGCCGCGATCGGCCGCGACCTGAACGAGCAGCTGCTGACGCCCGGGGTGGACCAGCAGGACCTGATCAAGGCGATCGAGGGCCTCGCCCAGCGCCAGCGGCAGGTCACGAACAACGCCGAAGCGCTCGACCCACCCGGTCCGCTCCGGGGCGAGCACGACGCCTCGATCGAGTCGCTCCAGTTCCGCTTCAGCGGGCTGAACGGACTGGCGGCCGCGTTCGTCGAGCTCGCGAACACCCAGGACGCCACACGCGCGGGGGGCGTGCTCGCGGCGCAGGCGGAACGTTTCGTCGCGAGCGACGTGATCTGGGACGACCTCTTCGGGGAGCCGTCGAAAGTCGAGCTCGAGACACAGGGGATCAGCGGCGTCCCGGTCCCGAACTCGGACTTCCTGATCACGCCGGATCTTGCGAGCCAGCGCTCGATGACCGCGCTCTGGCGGCGCCTGCAGGGTGCGTCGGAAGGCGGTACGCCGACCGGCCTGCACGGGACCGGGATCGTCTCGGTCACGGTGCTTCCGGCAAACGAGCAGCTCTCCGTGAACAACGAGACGGTCGTGGAGGCGACGAGCGACCTGGCGTTCCGCGTCTCGCTCCAGAACAGCGGCGACTCACAGGAGGTCGGGATCAAGGTCACGTTGACGATCCAGAAGAGTCCCGAGCCGATCACGCAGATGAAGACGATCCAGCTGATCAACGCGGGCGAGACGAAGTCGGTCACCTTCGAGGATCTCGGTCAGCCGCCGTTCGGGCCGACGACGCCGGTGAAGGTGACGGTGGAGCCTGTCCCCGGCGAGTCGAACACCTCGAACAACAGCTACCAGTATCCCGTCGTCTTCTCGCTCCCTCGCTAGCCTAGGCGGGGCCGTGGACCTGTCGAGCACGACCGCGGGGTGGATCGCCGTCGGCGCGGCCCTCGTCGCGATCCTGTCGCTCGCGCTCGCCGTCGTCGCGTGGCTGAGGGTTCGCCGTGTCCGCTCCGCGCAGCTCGTGCTGCTCGGCGGCGGCAAGGCCGACCTCGTCGACTTCGCCGTCTCGCTGCAGGCCCGGATCGACGACCTGCACCGTGCGGTGGACGAGGTCGCCGGCGCGCTCTCGCGCGTCGACCGCCGGATCGACGACTGTGTCTCGAAGACGTCGATCCTCCGCTACGACGCGTACGAGGACAAGGCCGGGCAGTCGTCCGCGACCTTCGCCCTCCTGGACGCGGGGCGAACGGGCGTCGTCGTGAGCGCCATCCAGGGCCGCGACTACGCGCGGATCTACATGAAAGAGCTCGACCGCGGACGGCCGTCGACCGCCCTCTCGCCCGAGGAGCTCGAGGCCGTCGAGCGGGCGATGGCCCACTGAGGAAGCTCCTCCTCGTCCTGCTCGTCGCCTTCGCAGCGGCGACCGCCTATCTGTTCGTCTGGCCCGAGACGGACTCGCCGCCTCGCGGGGCGGACGCCGTCGTCGTCCTCTCGGGCGGTCGCGGCCACCGGCTCGCCGAGGGCCGGCGGCTGATCGCCCAGGGGATCTCGGACACGCTCGCCATCTCGGACGGGCTCGACGAGGGCTGGGTCGAGGCCGCTCGCCTCTGCAAGAGCGGCCGTGCGATCTGCTTCACGCCCGATCCCTACAGCACCCAGGGCGAGGCTCGCTGGATCGCGCACGAGGCGAGAGAGCGGGGCTGGGACTCGATCGTCGTCGTCACCTCGACGTACCACGTCCGGCGCACGCGAATGATCGTTGGGCGCTGCTTCGACGGCGACCTTGCGGTCGTCGGGGCCGAGCCGCCCCTGGGCAACCGGGTCGTCGGCGTGGCCTGGGAGTGGCCCAAGAGCGTCTACTACCTGACTCAGAACCGGGGTTGCTAAGAACCTCCAACGCAATAAAGCGTTGTGCCGCCGGGCCGCGCCGGGTGGCACCCCTGTGACGAACCGTCAATGCGTTGGAGGTTCTGAGGCTTCGAGCAGCTACATTTCCGCCGTATGCAGCAGGTCCTCGTGCTGAACGCAAGCTACGAGCCGCTGAACGTTACGACGCTCAGGCGTGCCCACGTGCTCGTGTTCAAGGGGAAGGCGGAGGTGATCGAAGAACTCGATCGACCACTTCGCTCGGCCGCCAGGACGTTTCGGTGGCCACACGTGATCCGGCTCGTGCGCTATGTCCGGGTTCCGCGCGCGATCCAGCGAAAGATCTCGCGCCGTGCGCTGTTCGCGCGTGACGGCTGGCGCTGCGTGTACTGCGGCACGACGAACGGGCGGCTGACGCTCGACCACGTCGTCCCGCGCTCGCGCGGCGGCGATTCCGTCTGGGAGAATGTCGTCACGTCGTGCGCGACGTGCAACCACAAGAAGGGCAATCGGCTGCTGCACGAAGTGCACATGGAGCTGCGCGTTCACCCGCGGCCTCCGACACCCGTGCTCTTCATCCAGCTAGCCGCGCCGAAGATCCCCGACCGCTGGCGACCGTACTTACCCGAGATCGCCGCCGCCTGAGTGTCCTGGACCTGTAGCCGGTGCGGCGAGGAGCATGAGGGGGTCCCGCACGACCTCGCGTTCGACGCGCCGATGCACTGGGACGGTGGGAGGTCGGAGCACGACGAGCTCACCGACGACCTCTGTGTGTGGACGGACGACGGGGGCGAGCCTGCGTTCTTCATCCGCGGGCTGATCACGCTTCCCGTGCTCGACGCGGACGACGACTTCCGCTTCGGTGTCTGGTCGTCGCTGAGCGCGGCGTCGTTCGGGCGCGTGGTCGAGCTCTGGGACGACCCTGCGCGCATCGAGGAGGACCCGTACTTCGGATGGCTCTCGAACTCGATCCCCGGCTACCCCGACACCGTGAACCTCCCGCTCAGCGTGATCACGGGGTCACTTGAGCTCCGCCCGAGCTTCCTGCTCCACGACGGCGAGCACCCGCTCGTCCGCGAGCAGCGCGAAGGGATCATCACGGCCCGGGTGCTCGAGCTCGCGGAGCTGAACTTGCACCCCGCCTAGGTAGTAGTAGGAGGGATCGGCGAAACGACTAGCGAAACGGGCTACGGTGTTGCATCCTGCGTTCGCTTCCACTCGGCAAGGCCTCGATTCTTGTGGTGAAGGCCGAAGTAACGGCCAGGAAACCACCACTTGACCGCTCGGCCCAGCGCCGTTCGCGTGCACCAGCAGTCCGGATCGCAACCGCATTCCCGGTTGCGGGGATTGTGGACTCGGTGAAGGATGCTCCGCCCCACGGCTTGGAGCGTAGCGCGATTTACGCTGCGAGCGTACAGACCGCGCCCGGCAGCGCGGACCGCAGCTGACTTTGCCGAGCAGGACGAGACGCTATCGGCACGTCGCTAGGAGGCGGGCAGGGTGGTGCCCGGCGCGTAGAGCAGGTAGACGAGTCCGCCGGTGGACTCCATCCAAGCCCGCTCGAACTGTGCGCGGTCGTACACGCGCTGGACGTCGGCGTCCGTGAGCGCGGCGGGGTCGTTCGAGACGACGTTTCCGTCGGCGGTGAAGCCCACGATCGTCAGCAGGTGCCCGTTCGTGCTCTTGAAGGGGAAGCCGTCGAGCTTGCCGGAGCCGAACGAGAGGGACGCGACGAGCGGGATCCCCGCCTTGACGTACTGCTCGGCCTCGGCGAGCGAGCGGAGCTGCGTCACCGCGCCATCGAGCCCGAACGTGTGCGCGTACGCAACGTTGAACGGCCAGTTCCCTGCGCCGTTGTAGTTGTAGTCGTACGTGAAGCGCGCGGCGTAGTCGACCCACGGGTCCTGGTGGCCGGGATCGGCCGCCGTCACGTACGCGTAGTCGGCCGGCGTCGGGCCGCGGCCCCAGAAGCCGAGGATCATCGCCGTCGACGTCGGACTGCACCACGCCTCGCCGCCGCCGTCGAACTCGGGGTAGTGCCCGGTGTGGATCTCCTGCGAGTACTCCGGCACCGCCAGGATCACCGCGCTCGTCATCGTCGTTGCGCTCGGGACGTACGGGTCGCCGGCGTTCGCGACGACGGTCGAGACCTTCGTCACGCTCGGCGACGCGCCGCTTCCGGCCTCGCGGTGGAGCATCAGGCGCAGCTGGTAGGCGAGCATCGCCCGCTTCGGGATGAGAGTGTCGATCGCGATCGAGGCGTCCTTGTCACCCTGCCCCGGGACGGAGGTGCGGTGGAAGTCGCCGTCGCCGGACGCCCAACGGCCGAGCACGTACCACTTCGTCTCGCGCGCTTCCTGTGTACGGGCGCGAAGCTCGACCTGGATCCACGTGCGCGCAGGCGTCGTCGCGTTCCACGACGGGACCGCCTGGGAGAACGCGAACCCCGGGTCGTGCCAGGCCGACGTCCAGCTCCCCGACTCGTACGTCTTCGTGCCGTAGCCGTGCGGGTCGGTGTACGGCGCGCTCGTCAACCCGCTCGCGGCAAGCGTCAGCGCGCCGCCGGACACCGCGGTGCCGGCCTTCGTGCCGCCTGCGAACGAGAACGACTCGAGGTCGACCTGGTACGGCTGCTTGGCCGCCGCCGCGGCGGAACCGGTGAGCACGAGCAGCAGTGTGAACGCCACCAGACCTCGGGCCAGCACGAAGGAGATGCTACGCGGCGGGCGCTTCGGCCTCAAGCCCGGCGGACTTGACGACCTCGAGCAGCGCGGGCCCGCTGCGAAAGAGCGCGCCCTCGCCGCCCCAGCCGGGCACCTGTTCGAACCCGAGTCGCTCGTACGAGGCGACCGTCTCGTAAGCTGCGCGACGACCTGGACGAAGCGCTCGCGGAGCGCGACGTCGAGCTCTTGCCGCTCCTACATAGAGATGCATAGCAGCATAGCAATCGGCATACTACGCAGATGCCGACAGCCGCCATTTTCGGCGCCTCCGGCTACGCGGGCCAGGAGACACTCGACCGCCTCCTGGCACATCCCGACCTGCTCCCGATCCTCGAGGAGGTTCTCTGAGCAGCAAGTTCGACCGCCAGGGCGCGATCCTCCGTCTCGTCGACGACCGCAAGCTCGCCACGCAGGCCGAGCTCGCGGAGGCGCTGCGCGACCACGGTTTCGAGGCGGTGCAGACGACCGTCTCGCGCGACATCGCGCAGCTCGGGCTCGTCAAGGTGCGCGACGAGGACGGGCGGCTCGTCTATTCCCACCCGGGCGCGGGCGACCTCGACCGCCTCAGCGAGCTGACTGCCGCGCTTCGCCGCTTCGCGCTCGCGCTCGTCCCGACGGGCAACCTGCTCGTCGTCACGACGCCGCCGGGCCACGCGAACGCGCTCGCGAGGGTGCTCGACGCCGCGACGCTCGGCGACGTCGCGGGAACCGTCGCCGGCGACGACACGATCTTCATAGCGGCGAGGGAGGGCGTCAGCGGCGCTGACCTCGCCGAGCAGCTCCGACACCATCTGGAAGGAGAGACATGAGCCGGACCGCCGTGCTCGCCTACTCGGGCGGGCTCGACACGAGCTGCGCGATCGCGTGGCTCAAGGAGGACTACGGGTTCGACCAGGTCGTGGCGGTCCTGGTGGACGTCGGCCAGGACGCCGACTTCGAGCCGGCGGTCGCGCGCGGCTACGCGGCGGGAGCGAGCGACGTGCTGCTCGTCGACCGCAAGCGCGAGTTCGCGAACGATCAGGTCGCAAAGGCGCTGCTCGCGAACGCGCTCTACGAGGGCCGCTACCCGCTCGTCTCCGCGCTCTCCCGGCCGGTGATCGCGGAAGCCGTGGCGGAGGTCGCGCTCGAGCTGGATGCCGAGGCGGTCGTGCACGGCTGCACCGGCAAGGGCAACGACCAGCTTCGCTTCGAGCTCGCCTTCAAGGCGAAGTACCCGGGCGTGCACGTGATCGCGCCGCTCCGCGACAGGATCTGGACGCGCGACGAGGAGATCGCGTTCGCCGAGGCGCTCGGGATTCCCGTCGAGGCGAAGGCGGAGAAGCCGTACTCGATCGACGACAACCTCTTCGGCCGCGCGATCGAGGCGGGGATCCTCGAAGACGCATGGGTCGCGCCGCCGGAGGACGCGTTCCTGCTCACGTCGCACCCGTCGACTGCGCCCGCGCCGATCGACGTCGTCGTCGGCTTCGAGCAAGGTCTTCCGGTCGCGCTCGATGGGGAGGAGCTCGAGCTGCACGAGCTGATCGCGACCCTCAACCCGCTCGCCGGCGCGTACGGCGTCGGGCGGATCGACATGATCGAGAATCGGGCGATCGGGATCAAGAGCCGCGAGCTCTACGAGGCGCCCGCGGCGATCGCGTTGATCGAGGCGCACCGTGCCCTCGAGGACGTCGTGCTGACGAAGGCGGAGGCGATCGCGAAGCGCGAGCTCGAGCCGAGGTGGGCGAAGGTCCTCTACGACGGGCTCTGGTTCAGCCCGCTCCGCTCCGCCTACGACGCCTTCTTCGCCGCAACCCAGACTCTCGTGACAGGCGACGTGCGGCTCTCGCTGTAACCGGGCGCAGCCGTCGTCACAGGGCGTCGCTCGGAATACGCGCTCTACGCCGAGACGCTCGCGTCGTACGGCACGGGCGAGACCTTCCCGCACGACGCGTCCGAGGGGTTCATCCGGATCGCCGCGCTCGAGGTCGAGCTCGCGGCAGCGCGGGAGCGGAGGCTCGCGCACGCATGACGCTCTGGTCGGGCCGCGTCGGAACGGGCCTTGCTCCGGAGGTGGAGGCGCTCCTGCGCGCTGACGACGCCGAGCTCTTCTTCTACGACATCGAGGCGACCCGGACCCACGCTCGCCGGCTCCAGGGCGTCGGCCTGCTGAGCGACGCCGAGCTGCGGGAGGCGGAGCGGCTGCTCGACGGGCTGACGTGGGAGCCGGGCGACGAGGACGTGCACACGCTGATCGAGCGGCGGCTCGGCGAGGTCGGACAGAAGATCCAAGCGGGCCGCTCGCGGAACGACCAGGTTGCGGCGGCGTTCCGCCTCTACGTCGCCGACGCGTGCGCAGAGGCGGTCGAGACCGTCGAGCGCTTCGTACGCGTCGTGCTCGACCGGGCCGAGCAGGAGGCGCAGACACCGCTGCCCGGGTACACGCACCTCCAGCGCGCGCAACCCGTGACCGTCGGCCACCACCTGCTGGCATGGGTCGAGATGCTCGACCGCGACCGCGCGCGACTGCGGTTCGCGCGGCATCTCCGCCGATCGCGAGTCTTAACGTTCGACGCGGCTGCTGGCCGCGGATGCAC